>CAZSJP010000259.1:0-6759 GCA_964606675.1 uncultured bacterium | reverse complement strand
ACCGGTAGGGAGGAGGGATACCCTCTCGATCGCTTTCACGCATCATGCACCGAGGGTGGCCGACGCATATCTGCTTACGACGGAATATGGCAACTCAGGCGAGCCCCTGAGAACCGCATCGGAGCCACCCACTCTCACCGTGGAACCGGGCGATGCGTACCGCCTGAGTCTGATGTGGTCCGGGCAGTTCGCGCCCGAGCCCGGCACCAGTGGTTCCGTGTACGGCGACCCCTCTACGTGGCTGGCCGGGAGCACCAACTACTCCATTCAGGCGCACCTCGTCGACAGGTGGAACAATGCTATCGCACTGACCGCAGGCGACGCAAAGGTGACCGTTGCCCACGCTGACGCTGCAGAGCCGGATGTCGTCCTGATCCTGCAGACACCGCAACTGCTCGGTCGGAAAGGCTACCCGGTAGTCCACGTAGCGGGCGAGTGGCGAGCCTCGGCCGAGCTTCTCAGCAATCCAGCTATCATTGATACCTCCACGTCCGCCACTGTGGTAGGTGCCGCGCCCGCGGAGTATTGGTTGTTGGGGCCGGGGCAGGACGTGGTCGCAGATGCCGAGGACCCGAAAGTTGAGCCGGCGGACTTCCACACCGCCGTCGTCGGCGAGCCGTGGAGCGCGCTTGTGAAGGCGACGGACCAGTATGGTAATGCGCCTACGACGCCCTCCGGGGATGGGGACGAGGTGAGTGTGACGTGGACCGATGGACTACATTCGGACGGCACGTCGCATGTCGTAGGTGATCCCGACAGTGTTTCGATCGTCTTCAAGGTGGCAGGTCCGACCACCGATCACACCGTCTCCGTAGAGGGCGAGGAGCGCGCCACGGTGGCCGTCGATCCCGGCGAGCCGCACCATATCAACCTGATGTGGGACGGCACTTCGGAGGGGGTTCCGACGCCCGGCACCGACGATGAGGTCGTTGAGGACCCCCCAGCGAATTGGTCCGCAGGCCCGGACCGGCATACACTCCTGCTGCGTGTGGTCGACGAGTGGAACAACCGCAGCAGCGACAACTCGTCTTGGGCAACGTTGGCCCCGATCCCAGGGATGGAGTGGTACTGGATCTACGAGGCACCGGCAGAGCGATTCCAGTTTACCGAAGGTAGGGCCACGCTGGAGATCACAGCATACATAGCCGGCGGTCTTCCCGTATCAGCGTATCTTATCGAAGACGAGACGGTCAGAGGGGAGGCGAGCGTTCCCACAGTTGGGGCGGCCGAAGGCGCGCTGTGGTGGGGCGAGGTGGTCGATACCCGCATCAAGGTCGTTCCAGGCGAGAATTCCAGGCTGGACACTACGGTGTACACAACCCGCGCTGCCGAAGTCAGCACGGTGATGGCCGTCTGGACGGACGCGTATGGCAACAGGAGTCTCGACTCTGAGGACTCGGTGAAGGTGCTGTATGAAGGGCCTGACATCGCCTCAGAGTCCAACAGAGACAGTATGGTGCTTTCCGATGGTGAGACCTGGCCCATCCAGTGGAGGATCACTGGCGGCCACCAATTTGTCGTGGCTGGCAATCCACTGGCGGATTTCACCGCCAACGTCGAGCCCGGTACCGCCGACCATATCAACCTGCTCTGGCCCGGCCAGAATCCTCCCCGCCCCGGGACGGTGAGCGTAGTTACTGGCCAGCCGCCCAGCGCATGGACGGCTGGATCCGCCGAATCGCTCCGTGTCGCACTCGTCGACACGTTCAACAACGTGCTGGTGGACGATTTCTCGCTGGTGGATTTGGCGACGGAACGGGATGTGGATTGGGTCGTAGGCACCGACACGACGCTCAGCACGGGTGACACTCTGTCCCTCCGCCAAGGTGCAGGCGTCGTGCACATCACGCCGTACGTGGCCGACAGCGTACGCGTCACGGCGGTGGTTGTGGGCGATGACGATCTCACGGGGACAGCTAGCACGGCGGCGGTCGGACCCGCAGAGGGCGAGCTCTGGTGGGGCCAGGAATACGGTTCGGTGGATTCCGTCACACCGGGCAAGACACCGGTCCTCGCCCAGGACACGCTTCGGGCTCAAGTCGGCGTGCGCTGGGCGCTGGTGGTCGTCCAAACGGACGTCTACGGCAACGAGACGACGCCGGGCGACGGCGACTCGGCCGTGGTGTCGTACGTACGGCCCGATGGCACATCACCCCCCGGAAGCGACACCACGCTGACGATCAACACACCGTGGTGGATTGACTTCGCGATGGCCGGGAGTCATGCGTTCACCGTGGCACGCAACGATCCCGAAGGTCCTGCGGTCAACGATCTCGCAGGATTCACGGTCGTTGTGGCGCCTGGTGCGCCCGACCACGTGAACCTGCTCTGGCCTGCGCAGGACCCGCCAAGTCCAGGCACGGATGGCCTCGTTACCGGCGAGCCTCCAGGCACATGGGTGGCTGGAGCCGCCGCATCGCTACGAGTCGCGCTCGTCGACACGTTCAACAACGTGCTGGCGGGCAATTCCTCGTTGGTTGCTTTGACGACGGAACGAGATGTGGATTGGGCCGTGGGCACCGACACGACGCTCAGCACGGGTGACACTCTGTCCCTCCGCGAAGGTGTAGGTGTCGTGGGCATCACCCCGTACGTGGCCGACAGCGTACGCATCACGGCGTTGGTTGTGGGCGATGACGATCTTGCAGGGAAAGCCGGCATTGCAGCAGTCGGACCTGCAGAGGGCGAGCTCTGGTGGGGCAAAGAGTACGGTTCATCGGACTCCGTGACACCGGGCAGAACGCCAGTTCTCCCCGCGGATACGCTTCGGGCTCAGGTCGGCGTGGGCTGGGCGCTGAAGGTGATCCAAACGGACGTCTACGGCAACGAGACGACGCCGGCCGGCGGCGACTCGGCCATCGTGTCGTACGTACGGCCCGATGGCACATCACCCCCCGGAAGCGACACCACGCTGACGATCAACACACCGTGGTGGATTGACTTCGCGATGGCCGGGAGTCATGCGTTCACCGTGGCACGCAACGATCCCGAAGGTCCTGCGGTCAACGATCTCGCAAGATTCACGGTCGTTGTGGCGCCTGGCGCGCCCAGACGGTTCAACCTGCTCTGGGCGGGTCAGTCCCCGCCGGCGCCCGGCACCGACGACAGCACCGTCACGGGCGACCCGCCGGCACAATGGCACGCCGGGTACCCGGAACAGCTCGATGTGCAACTCGTCGACGGATGCAACAACGTGCTCGTGGGTAGCTTCTCGCGGGTATCGCTGGCGACGCGTAGGCACGCAGTGGGCTGGGCTGGGGAAACGGGTAGCACCTACGGCACAACTGCCACCGCAGTGCTCGACAGCGGCGTCACCACGGTTGGCGTCATCCCATACGTGGCCGGAGCGGCCGTCGCCGGCGAGGATGGCTTTCGTGTCACCGCGAGGCTTGAAAGCGACGCAGCGGTGGCGGGATCGAGCGCCGTGGCAGTCGACCCCGCCACCGGTGGGCGGTTCTGGTGGGCCCTCGCCTTGGCTGACACCGGTATGAAAGTCGTTCCAGGCAAGCACCCCGACCTCGCCGACGCCGTGACCCAGGCTCAAGTGGGCACTGAGTGGGGTCTGAAAGCGGTCCAGACGGACCGCTACGGCAACCGGACGACACCGGCTGTGGGCGACTCGGCAAAGGTGTCGTACGTCGGCTCCGATGGTCAACTCCCTCCCGGAAACGACACAACGCTGTGGGAGGATGAACTGTGGAATGTTCGATTCGAGACTGCTGGTAGATACGATCTCAGTGTGGGTGGCAACGACGATGCAGCTTTCGTTGTGGAAGTTGAGGCTGGCCGCAGCGACCGCCTCAGACTGTCCTGGGGAGCATCGCTGGAGACGCCGGATCCCGACCCACACAGCGTCGCCGCTGGTAGCAGCAAAACTCTCTGGGTGGAGTTGCTCGACCAGTTCGACAACAAGGTCGACGACGCCGCCGACGTGGCGCTGTCAGCGAACCAGAAGGTGTTCTGGGGCACGGAACCCGACACTGTCTACGGTACAACGTACACTGCGCGCCTCGACGGCGGCGCGTGCGCTGTGGAACTCACGCCGTATCTGGCCGACAGCACGCTTAAGGTCGGCGCGAAGCTTGAGGGGTCCCCGACGATCGAGGGGAAGGCGAGTGACGTGGCTGTTGCTGCCGCGCCAGGCGCGCTCTGGTGGGGCCGAGTGGCGGATTCGAAGATGGGCGTTATGGCGGGCAGGACTCCCGCGCGCACTGACACTGTGCCCGATGCTCGGATTGGCGTGCCCTGGAAACTGGATGTGTTCCAGACGGACGCGCATGGCAATCCGACGGTGGCCGGCGCGAGCGACACCGCCATCGTGTCTTACGATGGCCCTACCGGACGATCCCCTGACGATCCCAGGGCGGTGTTCCCTGGTGAGCCGTGGGAGGTCCCATTCAGAGTCGCTGGCGACCACGTCTTCACGATCGAGGACAACGAGAGGGGGGGATTCACAGTCCGCGTCCGCGCCGGCCATGCCAACAGGATTCAGCTCCTGTGGCCTGGTGAGGGTTTGCCGCCGCCCGGCAGCACCAAGGCCGCCTCCCGCGGTGCGACCTCTGAGTGGACCGCAGGCATCGCCAGGGAACTCCGAGTACGGCTCGTCGACGTGTTCAACAATGTGCTCGTGGACACCACGACTGCCGACGTGACCCTCACGGCTGGTGCGCACGCGGTCGACTGGGACGTGGGGTCGGAGACCACGTACAGCGTTGAACGCACATTGTCGCTCCCCGCCGGCAGCGGCGCCGTCAGGATTACACCGTATGTGACCGGGCCTCCGCAGATCGGCGCCAAGTTGACCGGCGACGCGGCGGTCAGCGGAAAGGCCGCCGAAGTGCCAGTAGTGCCGACAGAGAACTACACACTGTGGGTTCGCCTGCGCGGCATTCAGGAAATTGTCCCCGGCAACGTGCCATCGCGCAGACCGGACACTGCGGAGGTCGTGGCAGGCGTCGAAGCGCTGTTGCAGGTGCTAAGAACGGACGAGTATGGGAACGACTGTTCGGAGACTACGGGCAGCACCGCTGAGCTTGTGCGAACAGCGGGGCCCGCTCCAGGCGTGGACACTCTTCAAACCGGTGCAACATACCCACGGGGTTACGAGAAGGCGGGGCTCTACACGCTGAAGCTACGCGGTCGGACCGGCTTCGTGGGGTTGAGCCTGAACGTACTGCCGGCCGCACCATCGGATTGGATCGCCGTGCTGCCGGGACAGACGTACGATCAGCAATGGAAGCCGGGACCTGCCGGCGATCCGGACCCACAGATCGCCGGTGCGCCGTTCGTCGTCACGCTCCAGATGGTGGACCCTTACCTGAATCACTGTCGCAACGTCGACTATGACGGCGGTCTGTCCTTCACCCCATCGGAGTGGCCGGAGAAGGGCATCGCGCTTTCCAACATCTCGAGTGGCCAACTGCAAGATGGCGTCGTCTCCGTGGACGCCACAGTGTTCTCGGTCGCCAGATCACTTGATCTGGCATTCCTGGCGACGGTTGGCGGCTCGTTGCTCGGGGACACGACGTTCGCTTTCAATGTGTACGATCTGAAGCTGAGATCCATCGTCGTGAGCACAGATAGCACAGATAGCGACAGTATGGACACGCCGTCCCAATACACCTTCACCACGACGACAACCGTGGTCTGCGAGGGGCTCGAGAGTCTGAGCTTGGCAAGTAGAGAACTCACTTTCCGTTTCGGGCCGGACAATGCTTCGACGATCCGAACAGTGATGCCAGCCGACAGGACGGTCGGAGTTGGTAGTGAGGAAGTGGAAGTGGGGATCGTGGACACATTCAGCGTCCGATCGCTGGAAGAGTACCGGACAAGCCGTATCGCCGATCCTGCGACGGCCGTCGACTTGCCGCTGTATGGGGACGTGACAGTCGATGGTTCCGCGGTCGCTCGAATAGAGCGGGGCATGGAGACGCACGACATACGACTGGATAGCGTTGAGACCGCCGGCACGCTCCGCATGCGACTCGACACGTCGGCACCGAGGGTCGAGGAGATCTACCCGGACACCGGGGCCACCATATCCACCTACGAACCGAACGTCGTCTTCTACGTCTACGTATCGGACACACTGGACACACTCAACAGTGGGGTGGATTTCGCCGTGCTCACGATCAAGGACAGTATCGGTGCCGACGCTCGGCTCCCCGATACTTTGCGAGCGGCAGATGGCGTCCTCAGGGCGAAGGTGTGGCAGATGAGCTCGCCGGTCGCGAAGGGGAAGCTGCCGATGGGAGAGTACACCGCCACGTTGACGGTTCAGGACCACTCGGGGCACTCGGATTCTACGTCGTGGACCTTCGAGATGATCGAGGCCGATCCCGGAGCCGTGCGTCGCATCTACACCTACCCCAACCCGATGTATCCCGGTGCCCGCGACGACGGCGGGTTGGGATACCTCGTGTATACGCTGGAAGAAGGCGACGTGGCGGTCGACGACAGCACGAACGCGCCTACGCTGCTGCATCCGCCGCGAATCCGGGTGTTCGACGTGGGCGGGATGCTCGTGCGAGAAGTCACCGATCCTGATGCACTCGGCGGGGGTGGCCTGGGTGAGCATCGGCTTGAGTGGGAGAAGATCGTACCGAGGGGCGTTCTGCTCCGAAACGGTGTCTACTACGTCGAATTGAGCGTAGCAAGTGGCACATTCTACTGGACGATGGCGGTAGTGCACTCTCGATGACAGTAGTGTACTCTCTCGATAGCGATGCATGGGAGGCGTTGCAGTGCGAAGGCATCTAC
>CAZSJP010000258.1:5002-6783 GCA_964606675.1 uncultured bacterium | reverse complement strand
GAGCGCCGTCGATCATCGTCGTGGCGACGCAGTCGAACAGGCGGTCGCAGCGCTCGGGCGCGTCGTACATGTCGAGGAATATCTGCTCGCCGCGCAAGCGCTGGGCGTTGTTGAGGACGCCCTGCCAGTTCATGTAGCCTTCCACGCGGCCTTCAAGCTCGGCGATCCGCTCGACCTGCGCCATCAGCGCGCCGAAGACGGGGCTGTCGTCGAGGTCGGGAGGCTCCAGTGCGTCCAGCTCGTCGTCGGTGAGGTACTTGTGCGCGCAGTTGGGCCAGTTGTCATCGGAGTACACAATCGGTACGCCGTAGACCGCCGCCACCAGCGACGCGCCGTACGTGCCGGTCAGCAAATCGAGCGGCTCGTCCGGGCGGTCGATCCGCCCGATGCGCGTGCCGGGGAACCGGCGTCGGAGTTCCTCGCGCATGCCCAGCACCGCTTCGCGCCGGTAGTCGACGTCGGTATGCATGCGCTCGCCGAAGTCGATCCCCAACGCCTCGCGGTACCATTTCGGCGTGAAACCAACCTCGGGACGCATGAACGGCTCGTTGCCCTCGGCGGGCCTTCGCGTCGCCGGAGCGCCCGGCGCGATGTAGCTTATCAACCGGGTTGCATGGGTCGCGGTGTTCGTCATGTGCCGCTCCTGTGGGTCAGGCCGTGAGTTCGTGCCACATGTCCTGCATCTTCCTACAATCGCCGTGGGCCTTCGGGTACACCATCGGCCGCAATATGCACCGAGCGTCGGTCCGCTTTGCCAGCTTGCCCAGGCGGACGGTGTATGCCTCCCACGTCTCGCCCGGGTCTTCAGCCACGCGGCTGTGAAGAACCGTGCCCGTGGCGCCGCACCGTTCCATGAGCCACTCGGTGTCGTACATCTCCGGGTTGCCCAGGTCGATCGCAGGCACGCAACCCATCGCGCATAGCTTCTCGAACAGCGGCTCGTGGTGTCCGCAGTAGTGCACGAATGCGCCTCCGAACGGCTCGGCCGCTTTCTCGATTGCCGGTAGGATGATGCGATCGATCATGTCCGGCGAAAGCAACGTCGCGGTGTCCTCGGCCATGCGCACGCCGGCATTCGAAAAGTAGACGCCTTGCGCCGTGCCATGGCCGTGGATCATCGAGCCCGGTTCCTCGCCGATCAACGCCTTCAAGCGACGCGACACACGAACGTAGAGGTCGTTGCAGATCTCAAGCAGCTCGTCGATCCATGCGGCTTGGGACGCGTCGGCGGCGTCATAGAACGTCTGGTCGCCGTAGAGCAGGTGGGCGATGTCGAACACCCCCTGGGTGTCGGCGTGATAGGCGGCAACGTCTTTCCCGCCGGCTCGCCCGTGCATCGAGTAGAGTTGGGTGGCCGACTGCATCAGGGCGGATTCGTTCACGTCGACGTCCCGCGCTCGGCGTATCGCATCTCGGTCGAGCGGCTCGCCGGGCCAGGGCATTTGCTCCGCTTGGACCTTGTAGCTCTGCCCCGCGATCCCCGGCACGAAAACGACTCCCAGGTTCGGCCTCACACACGGGATGCCGTCGGTGGGCCATCCGGCGACGGCGCGTGCGCGATCCATCTCGGAAAGCCACATCGCGTCGGGGTCGTTGAACCGCGCCGGGTAGTCGTCCATGGAGTACATGACCTGCTCCGTGGGTGGGATCAGGATCAGACTAGGCCCAGACCCGTCCCAGAAGCTCTTGTGTCGTTCGATCAGCTCTTGCATGCTCGATCCCCTGGTCTGCGCGATGGGCCTCACGATTCCGGCCCGAACGCATGGAGCTTGCCGTCGACG
>CAZSJP010000258.1:0-4992 GCA_964606675.1 uncultured bacterium | reverse complement strand
ACCTCATCGAGACCGATGAGGGTGAGTGGGAACTTGCCGTCGACGGTCAGCGCGAGATATTCGGCCCCATCGGTGCCCATTCGGATGACGCTAGTGGCAACCTCTCGCACCGCGCGGCCGCCCCAGACTCGCGAGAGTTCGGTCAGTGGCTTCACGCACCTGCCGTAGCCGTCCCAGAGCGCCTGTACCGGGCCGCTGGTGCTCGTCCAGATGAGCTTGGCGTCCGCGCCCGGCCACGCAACGGGCTGCGAGCCTTGCCCGATGTAGTCGGGCTGGATGGCCCATAGCCGCTCGCCTCGCCCCGAAAGCAGCGTAAGGATGCCGAAGTTGCCCCATCGCGTGGCGACCAGCACCTGTTCGCCGGGGACGTCGGCGCGAACCTTGCCGACGTGACGTCCCTGTGCGTGCCCGACGCGGTGGATGGATCGGGTCTCGCCCGTTAGCGCGTCGACAGTGTAGACGCCGGCGCTGCTCGCGAGCAGGATCGCTACGGGATCGGTCTCGGCGTCGTCGGAAAGCATGCCGATGGCCACCGCGTCGTAATGGTCGGCGGCGTGCATGTGGAGGACTTCGTCTGCCCTGTCGTGCACCCAGAGGACGTTTCCATCGGCATCGTACAGCGTTCCGCCGGCAAGCAGCTCGTCCCTGCCATCGCCGTCGACGTCGTAGGCGGCAAGCGCCCAATGGTGCCCGTAGTAGGCACCGGGCTGCTCGCGATGCCAGAGTGCTTCGAGCCGGTCGTTCAGCGCCCAGAGCCGCACCCCGCCGCCGCCCTTGTCGTCGCGCCACTCGCGGAGCACGACGTCGGTTACGCCGGGGCCGGTGAACGAGACGCTCGTCGGTGAGAAGTCGAAGAAACGCTGCGTGTCGACCACGGGCGGCAGCTTCGCTCGCGCGACGACCGTCCCGTCTCGGCCTCGGATGACGACCATCTCGTCGTGCACTACGTAGCTCGACGCCTCGCCGCGCACGCCATGCACGGGCCTGACGGATCGGACGCCGGCGCAACCGTAGATGAGCCGACCGTCGGCGCCGCAATCGCGCGAGAAGACGACCATCCCGACTCGCTCCGGCAACTCCCAGAGCACGTCGCCGTCGACGGTCATAGCACGCAAGCCGGTTTCTGCATCGACCAGCAAATCGAAACGCTCTGGATGCGCGAAGTCGGCGAAGGTGGGTGCGCCGCCGACTTCAGCCAGGCCGAGATCGGCCACGTCGAACGTCCTGGCGAGGACGGCGCCGGGGATATCGGCGCCAAGCCGTTCTGACTCCCGTTTCACCGATCCGCGGCGCGACATGTCGCGGGAGACATGGCCGGGCGTCTGCAGGATACGAAGAGAAGCCAGCCGCGACTCGCCCAGAGAACGGACGCCGGCTTTGCCAACCGCGAACGTCGTGTCGGTGCAGAGGAAGTCGACGCCCAACTCATTGCAGCGGCACCGCATCGCATCGCCGTCGGTCACCGCCTCCAACGTCACGAAATCATCGGGAACGTCCACGTCCTCGGC
Source organism: uncultured bacterium (assembly GCA_964606675.1). Lineage (GTDB taxonomy): Bacteria > Latescibacterota > MWCZ01 > MWCZ01 > MWCZ01 > CAZSJP01. Next base: position 3,484 of record CAZSJP010000258.1, on the reverse strand, counting down.
CGCCATGACAAACCATTCGTCGTCGCAGCGCCTGTAGAGAACCGCGCGGCGCCGCCCCTCGATGCAGAACTGGTAGTAGCGCCGCGACGTCTCGGCGCGAAAGACGATCCCAACGGACGCGTCTCTCTTCCAACTGCAGTCGGCGATAGGCACCGCGTCGGCGGCGATCGGGCGCACTTCGGCGACGATACGACAATCTCGCATGTCGCCGGCCTGCGCCAAGATCGCTCGCTCGGCCTCTGGACCGGGGACGCCTTCCACGAACGCCAGCACGGGTCGACCGCCGTCGTCTCGGACCGACAGCCCCGACTGAACCCGGAACCCGCCCCATGGCGCCAACGGCGTCTCCCACGCCTCAAAGAAGTGCCGGTGAGCGTCGGCGACCGGTTCCATCGGGTCGAGTAGCTCGCCTTCGGGAATGCTCGAAGGGTCAAGCTCTGCGACGATGCTCTCCTCGGGCCTTGTGCGGTTCACGTCGGAATCTCCCAGGTTCTCCGCGGTTCGTCATCCGTCAGATGGTAACCACGAAGCCCCTCACGCCCAAAGCGACCGTGAACGATCGCGGACGATGCGAGTGCCGCGTCGCCTTGCGCCGGCGGCGACGCGGGGCCATCTTGACAAGTAACTCGCCGGCGACCCCGATGGACACCCACGGAGAGTAGGGATGCACAACTCACTCTATATACGCGACACTCTGCGACGCACTAACTCCGACCCGATGCGGCTCGAACGAAGGGACCCTCACCGCGTCGTCGCTCCGGACCCGGCCAGCGTTTGCTCGCCAGGCGATATCGCGCTCGACGGGGCGTGGTCCGTTCGTCACGACGGGCAGACGGGGGCCAACGAGGCCGCAGTCGATCTGGTGGACTTCCTCACGCACATGGGCGTACCGCCGGGCGGGGCGCCCGGCGATGGTGACAACGCAATCGTTCTGGCCGTATCGGCCGACCTGCCGCCGAGAGGGTTTCGCCTGACGCCGTCCGAGACCGAGATACGCATCGAAGCGTCCGACGCCGCCGGCATGTGGGCGGGCATCGCGTGGATGGAGCGCGAGATGCGCGTCCGGCGCGGGCCGTTCCTCTCGGCGGCGCCGATCGAACGCAACGCGTCGTGGGGCACGCAAATCAGCCAGGGGCCGTGGGGCGGAAACTACAGCGTACCGGACTTCTCGCCGGAGTACCTCAGCGACGACGCGTTTCGGATGTACGCGCACTACGGCATCAACAGCACGATGATCTACGGCGACATGATGTGCTACACCCGAAGCAGCATATTCCCCGAACTCGACTGCGACGACTACGATCGCAACACCGCGATGCTGAAGGGAGCCGCCGAGCGCGCCGAGCGCTACGGTGTGCGGCTCAGTTACGTCGTCGTCGGGCCGAAGCTTCGGTCCGACCACCCCGTGTTCATCAATCACCCGGGGGCACGCGGCACCGGCATCCGGTCGCTCGACGGCGACTACACGATACACTGCCTCTGCTCCAGCGATGGGGAAAGCCTGGCGTTCCACGGCGAGACGTTCGAGAACCTGTTCACGGAGGTGCCGCAGCTTGCCGGGCTGATCCTGATCATCGCGGGCGAGTCGTACTACCATTGCCACATGTGGGGCGGCCGAGCCATTCGATGCGAGCGCTGCGGCCCGCAGGACGCAGAGGACGTAGTCGCCGCGCTCGTCGGTGCCACCGCCGACGCGGTCAAGAGGGTAAGCCCCGACGCGTTCGTTCTCGCATGGCCTTACAACTCCAGTAGTTGGGACAGGCCGGACTGCACCGAGCTTATCGAGCGGCTGCCGTCGAACTCGGGCTATATAGAGCAGATCGACCGCGAGCATCTCTACGAAAAGGACGGCTACTCCAAGCTCATCTGGGACTACAGCGTCGACTACATCGGGCCATCGGACTCGATCGTCAGACGCGCTCCGTTGGTGAAGCGCCGCAGCCTTCCATTCTTCCTAAGGACCGAGACCGGCATCGGGCTGGAAGTTTTCCAGTTCCCCTACGTCCCCTCGATGAAACGCCTGGCCGACAAGTGGCAGGTCGTCCGCGACCTTGAGCCCGATGGTGTGCACCAGGCGTGGCTGTTCTTCGGCATGTTCGGATCGCGCGCCGAAGAGCTGGGCCTCTGGGCCGCCTATGCGCACGACGTCGCGAGAGACGACTTCCTCCGAGCGATGGCCGTTCGCGACTTCGGCCCCGAAGCCGCCGACGCGGCGATGGAGGCATGGTCGAGCATGAGCGAGGCCGTCGGGCACATCCCGTGCGTGACGCTATGCACCTACTACATCGGACCCAGTTTCCTCGGCCCGTGCCACCCGCTCGTGCCGGAAAAGGGCGCCGAGGTCCCGGTCGTCTTCAACGCGGTGCTGTACTACTTGCAGGAGGGTGATGAGACGTTTTCGCGCGCAAGGAACGAGATTGCGACCAGCCTGGTCATGGACACGCTGCCCGAGAGCGCGAGAGCCGTGGCGATCGAGTTCGAGGGCGAAGGCGAAGGCTGGGACATCGTCGCCCGAGAGTACCGGGCTGCCGAGAGGCTCTCGGGCGAGGCATGGCAAGCGCTTGAAGGCGCGCGCGACCTGACGCGCACGAATGCCGACGCCATCTGCATGGGCGAGGAGGCCTTGCTGGCCGAGCTGGTTCACCGGACGTTCGCAAGCTGCGCCAACACCGTCGAGTTCCTCATGGCGCGAAACGCTCATGAACGGGGCGATCGCGAGGGGATGCGTCGGATGCGCGCAATCGCGGAAGTGGAGAAGGCTAACGCAGTTGGTGCTCGGCACATATACGAGAAGGCGCCGTGGCTCGACCTTGCGGAACGAACCGACGGCGTCTACTCGCGATGCACCGATATGATCGATGAGAAGGTAGCCTGGCTCGGCCGGTTCCTCTCATCCTGACGTCTACGCGCGGCGCGCGCTCGATCTTCGAGCGCTTCTGCCGGCTCTGCCGCCGGGGCCGGCCACGCGTCTGAGCCGGGAATCCTGCTCGCCGCCACCGTTCGCGCCTTCGTGCTGGCCAGCGCCGTTTCCGTTTCCATTCGCGGCGCCGTTCTTGTCGTCACGAGGGCTCTTGTCGTCTGTCGCCTCGCCACCTGCCTTGTGGACGGGCGCGCCCTTCTTCAGCTTGACGATGGTCGCCTTCAGTTGCTCGATCTCGGTTTCCATCTTGTTGATCTTCTCGTCGCTCACCACCTGCGTCTCGACAACGGCGAACGCATCCTTGATGCCTGCGCGTAGCGAGCCGCGTGTCTGGAGATGCGAGAAGTCGAGACCGAGCTGCGTCAGCGTAAGCGCCGCGTCGGTCCTGATGCCGGTGAGGATGACCGCGCAGCCGAGGATTTTCGCCGACTGCACCGTTTCGAGGATGTGCCTTCCCACGCTCGTATCGATAACGGGCACACCGGACACGTCCAGCACCGCCACCTGGGCGTTCTGATCGATGATAGCTTGCAGAAGACGCTCCGCCATCTGCTGCGCGCGCTG
>CAZSJP010000257.1:0-6783 GCA_964606675.1 uncultured bacterium | reverse complement strand
CAATATGGCCCCATGCGGCCCCTCGATCAGCCAGCAGAACATGCCGACCGGGACGCCGTCGGGCGACTCGTCGAGGTGGAAGTAGAGCCATCGGGGTGCGATGCCGCCTGCGTAGCGGATGATTCTGATACGGTGCATTCGTGCCTTCCGATCTACTCCGACGGTTCCAAGTCGAGCTCCGCCTCCGGCAACGGCTCTTCCGGGCCGAACAGCGCATCGAGCTCCTCGCGAAGGTCGACGTGCGGCGGCGGTCGGTTCACGGTATGGACGCCCGATATCTCGTTGTTGGCCAGGACCGCCAGGTTCTCGCGCGGCGCAGTCGGCATGCCGTCGCCCAGCTCGCTAACGGTCGGCTCGTCCAACAGCAGCGGACGGACTTCTTCGAGCGCCATCGTCTGGAGCCGCGCGGCCACGTGAATCGGCTCGCCCGATATGTTGACGACCATCGTATCGCCCAGTGGCACCCGTGCGATGAGGATTTCGCCGGTGCTGATGCCGACGCCGCAGCGCACCGGCGCCTGTCCGCGGTGGGCTCTGTATGCGTTCAGCTGATCGATGGCCGCGACTATCTCCATGGCGCACTCGCATGCGTGCACGCCAGGTTCGCCCTCTCCTCCGAATCCGAAGATGCCCAGGATGCCACTAGCCCCCGAAGGATGAAGGAAGCCACCGTGGCGGTCGACTATCAGCGAGACCAGCGCGCTGAACTTTCGCAGCGTGTCGACGGCGGCGTCTGCGTCTCCGCGTAGCGTCTCCGATTTCCGTTCTTCGAGCGCGCAGTGGAGGACGGCCGCCGCTCGCCGGTCGGACCCCCCACCCGGCGAGATGCTCGCCGCCTGAGGAACGAATCGGCGCAATTGCTCGACGTGCCGCGTCAGCACGTGCATCGCAGCCGAAAGGGACGCCGACACCGCATCGACCTCCGCGACCCCTGAGCGCTCCAGCAGCCGAGGGGGTGGGGGCGCTGCCGAACCGGGGTCCACGTCGACCGCGGCGTTGTATTCTTTCAGCTCGCGCGCGACGGTTGTCAGGTGTCGTATCAGGCGGGTGAGCGCCTGGCGGTATGAGGATTCCCCCTGATTCTTGGGCATCACACGGCCTCCATCGTGTTCGCGCCAGTCCAGCGCATTGACTCGACGCCGTTTACGCGGCATACTAGAATCTCACGCATCCGGCTCCGGATGAAAAGTGCTGGACGGCACAGAGCACCACGTCGGACCCACCCACGCATGAATGCAGGTGAGACGCAGAACGTCGGCAGATCCCGGGCGGCTATAGTCCTCGACGTCGCACCAGGTCCGCATGAAGAACTGCCATTCGTATCGGGCCCGACGGCGCTTTTCGTCCCCTCGGCCGGTTCCGAGGTCGAGGCGCGGCTGTGCGAGCGCTTCGATGCCGTCGTTACTTCCGAGGATCTCGTCACCCCTGCGATCGGTTCCGAGGCCATGCGAGCCGTTCCCGATGCCATCGAGAGCATCTGGCAAGTGCCGGTCGCGGTCGCGTCGCTGGACGAAAAGCTCCGGTACGAAGGCATCCGGCTTGCCGACGTGGCGCATTCTCATCTGGCATACGCGTTAGCCGATGCACTCGTGAGGCTCTGCGCTCTGGACGAGTGGTGGAAGCGGGAGCGACCCGGGGAGTTGTACGTCCCGGCGCGAGTCGGCCAATGGAGCCATGCGGCGGTTCTTCTCGCGAGGGAGCTGCAGATACCGACGCGTCGGCTGAGCGGGTACCCTCCAACGGCACCGATGTGGCCGCTGCGACGAAGCAGCATCGCTCGTCTCGCACCCGACTTCCTGAGACGATGGCGCGACCGGCGGGAAGCTCGAAGTGAGGCCGCGAGCATCGGTCGGCGCAAGCCGGCTCTCCCCGCCGAGGGCGGCGCCGACGTGTTGGCTCTGGCGCACTATCCGGCCGAGGCGCGCGCTCTTGAGCCGATCATGCGACGCATTATCGCCGATGGCGGTTGCAGCGTCGCGCTATCCGTCGACCAATGGGGCGGTGCATTGCGGGCCGCTGAGCGATCCGGTCTGCCGTTCTCGCTGATGCAGGACTGTGGAGACTGGCGCGAGGCCGCCGCGCGCGTGACCCGGAACGCTCGATGTCTTGGGCGGCTGTGGCATCGCGCGCTTCGAAGCCCGACGGCGCTGGGCATCAAGCACCGTGGCGTGTCGGTGCCGTTGCTTGTGCGCGACGAGTGGGGCGCCATGGGAGAGCTCTCGCTGCGGCAAGACTGTCTGCGCCAGTATCTTTGGTGGATCGAGATGGTCCGGCGAGCCATGGAGTATTGGTCGCCCAAGGTCGTGCTGGTTGCCGACGAGGCGATGCCGATCAACGTCATCCAGATGCTGCTGGCCGAAACCGCCGGAACCGCATCGGTCCACGTGCCGCATGGCGCGATCTTGGAGCATCCGAAACACAGAGCGTGCACCGCGACCCGCATCGCTGTCGGTGGCGATGCGGTCAGGCGATTCCTCGTGTCGCTTGGCACCGATTCCGAGCGCATCGTCACGACCGGCAGCCCTCAGTTCGATTCCCTGGCCGACCGCGAAGCGCTCGATGCGGCGCCGATCCGGGACGATCTGGGCATTCCGAGCGACCGGCCCGTAGTAGTCTACACCATGCTTTCAGGGCAGGGAGTCACGCCTCGCGAAGATGTCATCGCCGCAACCGAAGAGGTCCTTGCGGCTTGCAGGGAGATGAGTGGCGAGGCCGCATTCGTGTTCAAGCGGCATCCGGCCGACAGAGCGAACATTCTGGAGCAGATGGGAGCCGACACGTCCGCTCTGGGCGCCATCGTCACGTACGACGCGCCGATCCATCCGCTCTTGATGGTTGCCGACGTCGTCGTCACTCAGATGTCGACAACCGGCCAGGAGGCGCTCATGCTGGGCAAGTCCCTGGCTGTGGTAAATCTCTCCGGACGCGACGACTCTATCCCGTACGTGGCCTACGGTGCGGCTGTTCCCGTGAATCGCAGTGGGGCGCTGGCCGACGCGATCCGACTCGCGCTGACCGATGACGCAACCAGGTCGCGCCTACGGACGGGGCGCGACGAGTTCGTGCGCGACTTCGCATATCGCGTCGACGGACGGGCGACCGAACGAGTGGTGGACGAAATCGCCGAACTCGTCGGCCGGTGTCGGCCTTCCGAAACGCATCGCTAGCTTTCCTCGCGGCAGCCGCCAACGTATATTTGCCAGCGGCGCAAGTGGCACGATACACCGCATCGCTACAAGGAGGCCGGCTATCACGGCGGACACGCAAGGATACAGCCCGGAGTTCCTGGCAAAGCGCGAGGAATACCCACGAAGAGTCATCTCGTGGTGGAAAGAGACCATGCGCGATCGCATCGACGCGACCAAGGCGTTGATCGATTTCCGAGGCGTGCGCGGCGATATGCACATGCACTCGAACTACTCCGACGGCTCGGGTACCGTAGAGGAGCTGGCGTTCTACAAAGAATCGTCCGGGCTCGACTTCATCTTCGTCACGGACCACGGCGGGATCGAGCAGAAGCGTGAGTGCGTGAACTTCGAGAGTGTGTGGTGGGGCCAGGAACCTGGGTCGCAATACCATCATATGGGCATCCTCGGCCTCGGGAGAAACTTCGCGCCGTCAATGGACCTCGTGGCGGACTTCAGCGAGGTGCTCGACGGCGGCGGCCTGCCGTATATTCCGCACCCGACCGGATGGTTCCCGTCAACGCGCTACACCGAGGAGCAGATCGCGGCGCTGGACCTTCTCGGCGACTCTTTCGCGATGGAGATCATCAACGGCGCCAACCAGATATTCGACTGCTACGACGTCACCGACGAGATGTCCGTCGCGCTGTGGGATAAGCTTCTGTCTGCCGGGAAGTTCGTCACCGCCCTTGGGAACACCGACGCGCATCTGCCGCACGCGATCGGCGACGTGTGGACCGCGGTATTCCCGGACGAGTTCACGGACGACGGCGTGATCGACGCCGTGCGGAACGGGCGCACGTTCGTATCGGACGCCCCGTTGGTCGACCTCAGCGTGCAAGCCGACGGCGGGGCCATCGTGGGGATGGGCGGCGTGCTACGTACGGAGACCCGCCCCTTGAACGTTCGAGCGCTGGCCGCTGACAGCGCCGGACTGCGCGACGTGCAACTTATCGGCAACGGACGAGTGCTGAAGAAATGGCGACCGGACGGAGAGGCAGTCGTCTCCGACGTCTTCGTCGACTCGTCCGCTGAATCGACCTACTACCGCTTGGAGTGCCTCGGCCTTGACGGTCGGCGCGCATACACCAACCCGGTCTACATCCGAACGAAATGAGATGAGGTCTCCCGGAGACCCCGGTAGCCACCGCTATGATAATCCGCTGGAAGCCCTTCAAACGCAGAGGCACGCGCCAACGCGAGGTCGAGTACGCCGAGCGCACTAAGGAGCAGAAAGAGCGTCCGAAGCGCCTGAAGGACATCGGTCGGCTCGAGCGCGAGTACGTGCGCCCTCATTGGTTTCGAATGGGCATCGCCATTGTCATCAACGGTATCGCGGCCGTCACGCCGTTCGCGTGGGGCTACACGGGTCGGATCATCGTTGACGACCTGCTTGAGCTGAAACGTTGGGAAGGGGCGTACATACAGATTCCTCCCGCCGAGATGCCCGGCAAGATAGAGCTGCTGCTCATTGTGCTCGGGATCAACTTGGGGCTGCATCTGGTGGGGATAATCTGTACCTGGGTGTTCAACTACAACTCCGTCCACGTGGCCCAGCGAATCGTGTTCGCGTTGCGCAAGCAGCTCTACGAGAAGCTGCAACAGCTCCAACTGACCTTCTTCGATCAGCGCATCACCGGCCGAATCATGTCGCGAGTTCTGGACGACGTCTCTGTCATCCAGGGCAACGTCACCAGCACGTTCATCTCGATCATCACTAACGTCATGATGTTCGGCGTCGGCACGGTGGTGCTCTTCTCAATCAACACCTACATGGCCACCATTGCCATGATTATCGTGCCGATGTGGGCGCTGGTGTATCGCTTCTTCGACAAGAGAATCGCCGAGAACCAGCGACGCATTCGCGAAAAGAACTCCGAGATTTACGGTGTCGTCGCAGAGAAGATCAGTGCGATCAAAGTCGTCAAGGCGTTCGCGTCGTCGCGTCGCGAGGACAGGCGGTACGTGCACCTGGCCGCGGACTACATACGCCTCGCGGTCAAGCAGACGCGTCTGAGCGCCAGCCTCGGCTACATCGCCAGCCTGGTGAACATCCTAGGCACTGGGCTGCTGTTCTACCTCGGCGCGCTCTACGTGAAGAGCGGCGAGATCACGCCCGGCGATCTCCTCTATTTCCTGGGCGCGGTCGCCAACCTTTTCTCGCCGATCATCGCACTCCTCGGCGTGAACGCCCAGTTGCAGTGGGTGCTCGTCGTGCTCCGGCGCGTGTTCGAGGTTCTGGACGAACCTGTAACGATAGACGATCGACCCGACGCCGTCGACTTGCAGACCGTAAGGGGGGATGTCGAGCTTCGCGACGTCACGCTGCGGTACCCGAACGCAAGCACGGACGCGCTCAGCCACATCGATCTGAAGGTACCGGCGGGTAGCAACGTCGCGATCATGGGTCCGTCCGGGGCAGGGAAGACGACGCTGGTCAACCTGATCCTGCGCTTCTACGAACCAACCGAAGGCGAGATACTAGTCGACGGCACGGACACCCGCGACGTGACGCTCCAGAGCCTGCGGCGCCACATAAGCATGGTTCCGCAAGAGATCACGATGTTCAGCGGCACGGTGGCCGAAAACATCATGTACGGTCGGATGGGATCGCAGCCGCGGGACATAATCCGAGCGTCGAAAGAGGCGCAACTGCACAATTTCATCATGTCGATGCCCGAGAAATACGAGATGCCGGTCGGTGAGCACGGCACCAGCCTCTCCGGTGGTCAGCGTCAGCGCCTCGCCATCGCGATGTCGCTCCTTACCAGCCCGCAGATCCTCATACTCGACGACAGCACGTCGGCACTCGATGCTGAGACGGAGTCGCGCATTCGGGAGACCCTGAACGAGATCATGGCCGACCGAACGTCGTTCGTCATCACCCACCGGATAGCGACAGCGCAGGATGCCGACATGATAGTCGTGCTTGAAGAGGGCAAGGTAGCCGAGTTGGGAACGCACTCCGAACTGGCGGGCAAGGGCGGAGCGTACGCTCGCATCATAGAGCTTCAGCAGCGCGGTGCATCGCTGATCGAGGACGAGGCCGCCTGAGCGGCCCATCTGCCGGACATCCCGCGCCGCGCCGCCAGCGGGTCAGGCAGTTCCCGATTTCGCTGCCGTTGCGACGGCGTCGGCGCTTTCCGATGCGTTGCGGTTGGTGAGCGCCACACCGGCGACTATGGCCGCGCCGCCTGCCACCAGCCACGCCGTCACCGCCTCACCGAGATAGAGCCAGCTCCACAATATCCCCAGCGGCGGTATCAGGTAGAGGAATACCGCGACTCTCGTGGCCTCAAGCCGTTTGAGGGCGTGTGCCCACATGACGTAGGCTATCAGAGTGCAGCCGAGGCTCAGGAACAACGCCGCCGCCCAGAATGCAGCCGAGTACGTGCCGAGCTTCGTGACCGAATCCGCGCCGAACGTGAAGAGGAGAGGCAGCGTGCCGGTAGCTATCATCATCGCGGTCGAGTTGACCGCTCCGTGCCGCAGTGCCAGTCGGCGGCCGTGTGCGATGTATACCGATGCACACACCGGTGCGATCAGCGTGATTGCGACGCCCGTCATGTAGCCGATTTCGATGGCGCCGCCGCCACCG
>CAZSJP010000256.1:4934-6811 GCA_964606675.1 uncultured bacterium | reverse complement strand
CCATTGGATCTGGACATCATGCGGAGAGCCAGGAACGAGAACAGGGGTCCGGACTATTCAGGTACCACCCCCGGAAGCGGGCCCCTTTGGGAAGAGGCGCGGCGCGATGCCGAGCTCAGATCCGAAGCAGGAATGAGCGCATTGGCTTCCGTAGTCTCCGAAGACATAGTCTTGATTCGTTCGTTGCTGCATCTGGCCTCTGGACTGGACCCGTTGTTTGCTCGCCCTCATGTCGTGCTTGGTGAGCTTCACAGCGCGCTCAAGGACGATGGGCAGGCTGAGGAGGAGTTCTATCAGGCGTGGAGACTGGAGCCAAGAAGCGTCAGCCGATCTCATCTGGAGGAGTTCCGCGGTCTCGTGACCACCAGAGATTTCAGAGTCAGAAGAGACAAGGAATCGAAGGATTTGGGGGGCCGAACAGAAGAGGAGACTTCCTACAAGGAAAGAAAGTGTCGCTGCCGAAACTGCAAGAAAAGCGTTGATGTTACACACTATGCCTATGATGTGTTGTGCAGGTCGCGCATCGTGTCACGACTAGCGCGACGTCTTTCGTATCGAGAGGCATGTCAGATAAGACGACAGCTTCTGATAGACATCCATGAGCACGTTCTGTCCGGGCGCGTATGGTGCACGGAGTGTCTGGGAAAAGTCTCGATCAAGAGCCTATCCAGTGTCAAGGCCAAGCCACATCAGTGCACGGAGTGCAAGCGCGCGATACCCGGGCCACGGTCTGTCAGCTTCGGACCGTTCATGCTGTACGAAGGAACCGTGTGTCCCGGGTGCAAGGCCAGATACTGCTATGGCGGATGCACGCCTCAAGACCACCAGTGCCCGTCCTGCGGCGGCGGGCTCAAGCCCATGTACGCACACTATCTGCTTAAGCACGGAATCACTTGAGGTCAGCGCGTACGCACGGCCCGGCGGCGGCGCGGGCGACGCTAAGATCCGCGTATGGTCCGACCTGCCCCGTCATCGGCCGTCGACGTGGCATCCGCCTAGCCTGCCGGCGCGAAGCCCGATAGCACGTAGATCGGACCCACCTCGGTCATCTCGACGTCCTCGAAGCCGACCAGCCGGGCCGTCTCGACGGCTGCGTCCGGCGACACCGGAAGGTCGAGCCTCGTCGCCATCGCCCGCAAGTCGTCGGGTGCGGCCAGGCCCTCCATGTCGTTCACTGCAGGCGTCCAGGCGGCGGCAAACGTCTGCCCGGGGCCGAGCACCTTCAGCACGCCAGCGAGACACTCGCGGTACCGCGGCACGAAGCCGATCCCGAACCACGAGACTACCGAGTCGAACATTCCCGGGGCCAAGGGCGGCACCGAGATATCGCCGACCACGAACGAAGCGTGCCTCATGTCGCTCGCGACAGCCCGGCCCTCGGCGATCTTCAGATTCAGGAACGCCGTGTCGAGGCCGACGATGAGCGCATCCTGGGGGCCGTGCTCCAGCATGCGCTGGAACGTTCCGCCCCAACCCGTTCCCACGTCGAGGATACTCTCGGCGAGGTTCACCCCGCCGCGTATCCACATTTCTTCGAGTGCGTCCCAGTGGGTGTCTATCGCTGTCAGTTGCTGCTGAACCAGCCGGTTTCGGCTGAACGTCTCCCAGTACGCATCGGTCTCTCTGTACGCCGCCTCGCGCAGGTCCGTCGCCGAGACGACCGATCCGAAGGGCTCGGTGAGCAGGAACGGCACCTCGCCGGCGGCGATTGCCCGAACCGCCTCGGCGAACCCGGAGTCGGCGCCACTGCGCGCGAGCGCCGTCGCCAGGTCGTCCACCGCCTGGCGCCCCGCGGGGAGGAGTATCGGCAAGCCGGCATGCACTTGGTACGTCGTCCCGCTTGCTTCCGACACGATGGTGCCTTCGACTATGTCGCC
>CAZSJP010000256.1:0-4924 GCA_964606675.1 uncultured bacterium | reverse complement strand
GCCGTTGTTCTCGCACGTCCCAAACGCGCAACTCGTCGCCTGTTGCGGGGCAGCGGTAGAATTGTGTGAGAGTTGGGTTCAAACCCGTCTGGTCTCCTATACCCCGTCGCGAATGCGCCAGTCGCGAAGGGTCTCCATGAGTTCGGCCTGCGTGCTTGCATGGTGGGCGCAGCCCCACAGGTTGTTCGTCTCGCGCGGATCGGTCCGTAGATCGTACAGCTCGCCGCAGTCCTGGTCGAGGTAGTGCACGAGCTTCCAGTCGGCTGTCCGCACCATGCTGATGAAGTTGACGCCCTTCAACACGTTGTCGGCCGAGTGTTCGGCAAACACGGCGTCGCGGCCGGGCGCGCCATCGGTCACCATCGGTAGCGCCGAGACCGCCGATCGTCCGCCGGGGAACTCGACGCCCGCCAGTTCGAAGAGCATCGGCGCGAGGTCCATCTGCTGCACTAGCCCGTCGACCCGCTGCCCCTCGGGCAGCCTTCCCGGCGCACAGACAATCGCCGGCACGCGCGTGATCTCGTCGTACATGGTCCATTTCTGGACATGACCGTGGTCGCCGAGGCAATCGCCATGGTCCGACGTGAACACCACGATCGCGTCGTCGAGGTAGCCCCTGTCGTCGAGGGCGGCCATGATGCGACCGATCTGTTCGTCGATGAGCGTCACGTTGGCGGCGTAGTGCCCGCGGAGCCGAGCGAGTTGCTCGACCGTCGGGTCGGCCTGCCATCTGACGGCGTCGTGGTTCCCGTCGATCATCTCCTCTCGGTACGTCTTTTGAGCCGGCGTCTGACCGGAAAGCTCCGCGTCGGTAACGTCGGGCACCGGGACGTCGACGCCGTCGTACATGTCGAGGAAGCGCGCCGGCGGATCGTACGGCGGGTGCGGCCCTGGGAAGCCGATCTGTAGGAACATCGGACTCTCCGAGTTGCGCTCGCGAATGAACCACTCGGCCATGTTCCCGACGAACGTGTCGGGGTGGTACTGCTCGTCGAGCGGCCATTCGTAGGCCCCGAGAGCCGTCTCATACTCCGGGTGCTCGTCCCGGTAAGTCACGCGCGAGGGTTTCCTGACGCCGCTGTTGTTGAGGAACTTGTCCCACTCGTCGTAGAAGCCGCCGCGCGGTCGCTCATGGTGCAGCGGACGGTCCTTGTTCTCGACGACGAAACGCTGATCGAAGCCGCACGCCGCGTCGAACGGCACGGTATGCATCTTGCCGACGTTGGCGGTATGGTATCCGGCGCCCTGGAGCTGTTCGACCCAACTCGCGTCCCATGGGCATCCGTTGTTGTACACCGAAAGCGCGTGCGGGTACTGCCCGTTGAAGAAGCTCGCCCGCGACGGCACGCATGACGGGGCCGTGCAGAAGCAGTTGTCGAAGCTGACGCCCTCGCTTGCGAGCATATCGATGTTCGGCGTGATCATGTGCTCGGCGCCCGTCGCCGCGACAGTATCGTACCGCTGCTGATCGGTCATGATCAGTATGATGTTGGGGCGGTTCATAGTTGCTTCCCCGTACGTCGTACGATGCTTCGTGCGCGACGTGTTTGGCTGGGCCGCGTACGGAACGGCGCCAACCGCGTCGCTACGTCGCGTTCCTCGTGATGACGAGGTCGCTTCGCCGAGGCAACTCGCCCGGCTGGGGGTCCGTCACGAACTCGACGCCGTAGCCCTGTCCTTCGAACGCGCGGCGGCTGCGGACGTTGTAGTCTGCAACGCAGCATCCGTAGATGCGATCCGCGCCTTCGGTCTCGAAACCGAACGCCGTCAACATCCGGATGACCCGGGAACCGATGCCCTGTCCCCAGTGCGCCTTCTCGCCGATCGTGAGGTCGATGCGCCGACAGTCGCTCGCCGGGTGCCGATCCAGTATGTGGGGCAGGTTCATCCGCTGCAGCCAGCACTCGCCGATGGGGAGGCCGCCAAGCTCGATCATGAAGACGAAGGCGGCGCGCGAGACCCCGCGGTACATGCCATGTACCTCAGCAAGGCTCCGCCCGGTGACGCCCGGGCCGTCGGCGTAGTGAAGCACCTCCGGGTCGTTGTTCCACCGGTACAGAACGTCCCAATCGTTCTCCGTCATGGGGCGCAGGACGATCTCGCCGTCGCGCAGCGTGACGGAGTGCTCGCGCAACATGTCCATGCGAAGCTCACTTCCCGCCGTCGACCGGGCTAGTCGAACCGGACCTCGGCGCCAGTCTCGGCCGACTGGTACACGCCGTCGAGGATCTGCTGCACCATCAGCCCGTGCTCTGCCGGAGCCATCGACTTCTCGCCCGAGCGGATGCAGTCGATCCAGTTGCGCATCTTGGCCGTGAACGCGTCGTCTTGCGACAGGTGCGCGCTGTAGGTGTCGAGCATCGTCCCGCAGTCGTCCTTGTATATCTCAAGCGGATACAAGGATGCGCCGGCCTTCTTTCCCATCAGCACAGACGACCATTCGTCCTTGCCGTGCATAGCGAACGACGCCTCGATCGAAAGCGTTGCGCCGTTCTCGAAACGGACAAGGCCGGTGGCCAGGTCTTCGACCGTGTGGTTCTCCCAGTCCCATCCCGGCATATCGCAACTGACGCGGTCGGCTTTCTCTTGCTTGTCGCCTATGCAGGTGTACGTGGCGCCCAGAACGCTGACGGGCTTCGGGGTCCCCATCAAGTAGTGCGTCACCTCGATGATATGGACGCCGATGTCCATCATCGGGCCGCCGCCCTGCAAGTCCTTGCGGACGAAGACGCCCCAGTTCGGGATGCCGCGCCGACGAAGCGCCTTGCACCTGGCGTAGAGCACGTTGCCGAACTGCCCATCGTCCATGAAACGCTTGATGGTCTGCGCCTCGGACGTGTACCTGTATTGGAAGCCGATTACCAGCAGCCGCTTGTTCTTCTTGGCGGCCTTGACCATGGACCTGGCCTCGACGGCGTTCATCGCCATCGGCTTCTCGACCATCACGTCGAGCCCGGCATCGAGCGCGTCGATGGTCGGCTGCTTGTGCAGGTAGTTCGGCGTGCAGACGCTGACGGCGTCGATACCGCCTTCGGCCAGCATGTCCGTGTAGCTCTCGTAGACCTTCACCCTATGCGCTTTCTCGACCGCCTTGAGCGCCTCGGCCCTGATGTCGGAGGCGGCGACGATCTTCACGTCGTCCATCTTCGACAGGATGCCCATGTGATACTCTGCGATTTCGCCGGCACCGATGAACCCGACTCGAATCTTCTTCCGCTTCGGCATTTGGGTGCTCCTCGTGACCGGCTTGGTTGGCGCGGACCCATGCTCTGGCCGGGTGCCGGCCCCGACGTGCACTCCCGTCGTCGCCGAGACACTCCGATCTCGGGCGATGTCAGGATCCCTGTAGACTTGGGCGCTTCCTCGCTCGAACGCCAGCTCCATGTTCCGAACGGCGTCCACTGGCGACCGGCGGGAGCGCCGAGCAATGCGCTCCCACCGCATCGGTCATCGTCACATCACAACCCGTTCTAATCGAACCGTACTTCGGCGCCCGTCTCGGCCGACTGGTACACGCCGTCGAGAATCTGCTGCACCATCAGCCCATGCTCGGCGGGAGCTACCGATGTCTCGCCCGAACGAATGCAGTCGATCCAGTTGCGCATCTTGGCCGTGAACGCGTCGTCCTGCGGCAAGTGCGCCGGCTTGACGTCGACCATCGTCCCGCCGTCGTCCTTGTGGATCTCCAGCGGATAGAGCGAACAGCCGGCCTTCTCGCCCATGAGCACCGACGACCACTCGTCCTTGCCGTGCATGGCGAACGAGGCTTCGATCGACAGCGTCGCACCGTTTTCGAAGCGAACGAGCCCGGTGGCGAGGTCTTCGACCGTGTAGTTCTCCCAGTCCCAGCCCGGCCATCCGCAACTGACGCCGTCGGCCTTTTCCTGTTTGTCGCCCATATAGGTGTACGTGTTGCCGAGGACGCTGACCGGTTTCGGGCTGCCCATCAGGTAGTGCGTCACCTCGATGATATGGACGCCGATGTCCATCATCGGGCCGCCGCCCTGCAAGTCCTTGCGGACGAAGACGCCCCAGTTCGGGATGCCGCGCCGACGAAGCGCCTTGCACCTGCCATAGAGCACGTCGCCGAACTGGCCCTCATCCATGAAACGCTTCACGGCCTGCGCTTCGGCCGAGTAGCGATACTGGAAGCCGATCACGAGGAGCCGCTTGTTCTTCTTGGCGGCCTTGACCATCGCCTTGGCCTCGACCGCGTTCATCGCCATGGGTTTCTCGACGATCACGTCGAGCCCGGCATCGAGCGCGTCGATGGTCGGCTGCATGTGCAGGTAGTTCGGCGTGCAGACGCTGACGGCGTCCAAGCCGCCCTCCTCGATCATCTCGGCGTAGCTCTCGTAGGTCTTCAGCTTGTACTCTTTCTCGACCGTCTTGAGCTTCACTTCGTCGATGTCGGATGCGGCGACGAGTTTCACGTCGTCCATCTTGGCCAGGATGCCCATGTGATGGCGCGCGATGCCACCGGCACCGATGAACCCGACTCGAGTCTTCTTCTTCTTCGGCATTTGGGTGCTCCCGTCGATGTGTTGCAGACCTCTCAATGGCGTCTAACGGCGCCACAGACCGCGGGAACGGCCCGCGATGCTGAGCCCTGGCACCAGCCAAACGTGGCCCGTGAAGCCGTTTGCCATGCTAGCGTCCCGCGCGGACGCGCACGTCGTTGATCTCGAACACGAAGATGTAGTCGTTTACAGTGTCCTCAATTTTCAGCGGCAGCAAGACTTGGAACGATTGCCCCACGTACTTCCTGGTCGCGTCGGTGAGTAACTGCGGACTAGTATATGAGGTGGTGGGAAACAATGGATCCTCTCGCCAGCCGCCGTATTGTCCGCGCTCGTAGCGCACATAGTCAGTTGGGAATACCAGATCAGAGACAGAGCCTTTCCGGACCACGACGGTAGGGGGC
>CAZSJP010000255.1:0-6826 GCA_964606675.1 uncultured bacterium | reverse complement strand
AATCATCGCCGTCTCTGAGCACCGTGAAGTCGTCAGTCCAACCGGAAGCCGGCCCAACGACGTCGCCATCGACGACAAGCGGCGACCCCTGCAAAGCGCGAGCCGCGAATGTCAGAAGAATCAGCGCTGCAAACACCCATCGGCCCTTCGATCAGCGGGCATGGTGCGGCATAGTCGCACACGACGAGACGGGAAGAAGATAGCGCGCGGGCACAAACGGCTGCAAGCCGGGGGTTCGCGGCCTGTTGGGGGCCCGGTGGGCGAGCGGCCGGACTATACCAACCCGAGCCGTTTCATGATCCAACTATCCTTCGATAGAATCTGGTGACCGCTGGCGCCGACCCCCTCTACAACTTCGTCTCCATCTCGCCATATGAGGTAGTAGGTTCGCCACGTTGTGATGACGGTCGACAAAGCTGCCCAGATGCCGATGGCCCAGAACGCGGTGTCGGGGCGACTGAACAACAAGCCCACAAACAGCATCGGCACGTAAATGTTGCGGCGTCCGCTGATGAGTTGAAATCCGATATCGAAACGAGCGTAGTCGTACTGACTGTGATTCATCTTGTGCCAGAAGTGAAGATTCGTGAATCCGTGGATGAAATACGTGCAGACGACGGTCACGATTCCCAACACAAGAAATGTCGAGCCACCGGCAGCCGCGTCCAGGACCAACCCGATGACAATGAACCACGCGATCTCGTAAATCCAGTCGACGTCGGCCAGCCAGCCGCCCAGCTTCGTGAAATGAAGAGTCACGCGCGCGAGCTTGCCGTCGATGCCGTCGGTGATCCCCGTTGCGAACGCGCACGCGATCCCGAGCCAGAAGTCGCCCTGATAGAAGAAGTAGACTCCGAGCGCCGCCACCATGGCGCTGAGTATGGTTGCCGAAAGCGGCGATATCCCCAGCTTCGCGAAGAGCACGACGAAGAAGTTCTCAATCGGAGGATGCACGTACTCGGCAAGCAGATCCTGAGATGCTTTCTGGGTCGAGTCGAGCAGGATGCGCGCCGCAGCTTTCGTGTTGCCGGCGTGCGTGAGGCGAAACCAGTAGGGGCGGAACGTTCGTTTCATGCTGGCCACGTGCTTCGGCACGTCGGCGACGTCGTACGTCGCGACTGCCTCGTCGGCCTCGATCGCGCCCCAGAGGTCGTCGCTTCCGCCGTGTTTCTCGGCGAGGGCGGTCAACGTCGTCGCGTCCACGACCCCCGCCCCGCAGAATGCCGCCCCACCGTCGGCGTCGCGGTCGGTCAGGAAAGTCCCAGGCGCGCACTCCTGCATCTCTGCGAGGATGCGGCGGTCGAGAACGGTATCGCCGCGCAAGATGACGGCAGCCTCGTCCAGCGAGTCGGCCGCCGCCTTGAGCGCCGCCCCGGCGTCGCCGCCATCGACAGCGACCAGGCGGACCTCCAAATCGCCGGCGGCATCGACGGACGACTCGATGGCCTCGCGGTCGTCGTGGTCGACGATGGCCACGAGCCGCGTGATGCCCGCCAGCTCGAACGTGCGACGTTGGCGCTCCAGCATGGAAATGCCGCAGAGCTGCCGGCATGCCACCGGCGAGCCGTCGTGATCGCCCACGGCACTTCGAGTCTCAAGGATCGCTGCTTGCACGTGTTGTCCTCCGCTTCCTGCGAAATCGATCGGGCGCACCTGCCGAGGCGATACCCCGGCGAAAGTACTCGGCTGCCACTGCCTGCGACGAACCGCGGGCCGATCCGGTTCATACACCGGACACACCTCGTCTCGTGCCGACGTTGATGATCAGATAGGAGATCGGGTTGAACAGGCTTGTCAGATTGCGGCGCGACACGAACCGCCCTGCGATCGATCTGGCGGAGTAGAACTCCCGCCACGCCCATTGGCACCCTTCCCGCAATCGCTCCGCCGACATCTTCTTCGGACGGAAGACGACGCTGGACATCCCGTAGTATTTGGACCAGTCCGTCTCCAGCAGCCGGTCCTCCTCGAGCATCTTATCGTAGACGCGCGTACCGGGGTAGGGGCAGAGCACGTTGAAGTCGGCGTAGATCATCTTGTTCTCAATCGCGAACTCGACCGTGCGCTCGAAAACGCTCTCGTCGTCCGTGTCGAAGCCGAAGATGAACCCGCCGAGCACCGCGATTCCGTGGTCGTGGATTATCTTGATGGAGTCCTCGAAAGACCTCTTGGTGTTCTGCGCCTTGTTGGCTTCCGCGAGGCTGTCCGATGAGACCGACTCGAACCCTATGTAGAATCCCTTGCAACCGCTCTTCGCGGCAGCCTTGAGCACGTCGGGCTGGTTCGCCACGCCGATGCCGGCGTCGGCCGCCCACCATTTCTTATACGGCGCGATGCTGTCGAACAGCTCAATCGAGTATTTCGGGTTGGCGGTTATGTCTGCATCGGCGAACCCTACGAGCTTACCTTTGGTCGCCTCGAACTCCTTGACCACGTCCTCGACCGGCCGCCGGCGGTACTTGCGGCCGAACGTCGTCGTCACGCTGCAGAAACTACAGTCGTATGGGCACCCGCGGGTCGTCTGCACGACGTTCGTAGTCAGGTACGCAGACTTGTTGAGCAGATCCCATCGGGGTTTCGCCAACCCGGCAAGGCTATGGGCCTCTCCGCGCCGGTAGGTCGGTTTGAGGCCGCCGTTCCGGAAATCGGCCAGCAACTGCTGCCAGACGTCTTCGGCCTCGCCGATGACGATCGCGTCGGCATGCTGGGCCGCTTCTTCGGGCAAGAGAGTCGCGTGTACGCCGCCTATGACGACCTTCGCGCCGAGGCTTCTGAAACGGCGCGACACCTCGTACGCACGCGGCGCCGCCATCGTGACGGCACTGATGCCGACGATGTCCACCGGCGCGTCGAAGTCGATCTCGGCGACGTTCTCGTCGACGACCGCAACGTCGTATTCCGGTGGCGTTAGTCCTGCGAGGTACGCCAGGGTCAGCGGCGCACCGGCCATGTTGCCCTCGTGCTTGACCGTGCCGTGACCCCTATTGACGCGGGGCTGAACCAGCAGAACTCTGGTCCCGTTCCGCGTGATCGAATCGCCATCGTTCGAGCCTTGTGCGCCCATCTTCCCTCCAGTCGGTGCTCTCGGCATGTCTCCGGCGCGCGGCAGAGCGGCTTCGCGACTCGCCTGCGGATATCCGCGAGCGACTCAGGTCATCACCAAGGTTCCAGCGACGCGCGAACAGGCATCCGTCGCCCATCCCATCGCCGATCGAGCCGACCCCGCTACTGCCCAGCAAAAGATATGTAACCCCGTCCGTCACGGCATGAACCGGGCATGAAGGCCACATTAAGCATCCTTCATGTGAGCGGTCGGTTGCCGCCACGACACACCGGCGCTATGCCCTGCGCCGCGCCGCCCCTGCGGCCTGCGTACCGTTTCATGAAATGAACTTCATGAGATTTCGTTAATCCTTTATTCACAGACTCTTAATGCCGACGCCCGATCCAGGCTCTAACGTTGGGAGCGGACGCGCAGGAAGCGCGGAGCGGGCCGGCATCCGCTGCCGGCCTCGTGTCGCAAACGCACCGTAGCCGGGAGGCCGATCATGAGGCAGGCCAAGGTCGTCAGCCGAGCACTACGCGCAGTTATCACCCGCAGTCGCCCATACTACGCGCATCTCTGCGTCACCGAGCGATGCAACCTGCGATGCAGGTTCTGCAACGTATGGGCAGACCCGATGCCCGAAGCGTCGACGGAGGGTTTCAAGAGCGCGATCCGCAAGTTGGACGCAATGGGCGTGGGGGTCTTCGCCTTCACCGGCGGCGAGCCGCTGCTGAGGGAGGACGTGTTCGACCTGGCCGAGACCGCGGTGAGCACCGGAGCGTTGGCCGTCATCACCTCGAACGGTACGGCGTCGGTCGACAAGTACGACGACTTGCTGCGGACCGGAATCGACCGGATCACCATATCGCTGGACGGCGTTGATGGCGAAGACTTGCCCAACTCTCATACCAGCGCGAAGATACTGGACACGATCGAGTACCTTAATAGCCACAAGGGCGGTACTATAGTCTCGGTATGCACGCTCGCACATGCCGAGAACAGGGACAACGTCGCCGAGGTGGTCCGCTTCTGCGAGCGGCTCGGAGTGCCGATTTTCATCCAGCCCGTGGTGGTTGGCGAAGGGAAGCTCAGACGAGCCGGACAGGCGGTCGACCCGCCCCGTCTGCAGTCGAACGGTGTGATGAACCCTCCGTTCTTCGACGAGGCGTGCGAGGAGTACGCGCGATGCGGCAAGCTCGATTGGGGCTGCCGCGCCGGCGAGATGTTCTTCGACATCAAGCCGAACGGTGCATTCTGGATATGCCAGGACTACCCGACCGATCTCAATATCCTGGACGATGACTTCGTCGAGCGGTGGCGATCGTACGACCATGCGCGAGCACGGCAGCAGTGTTCCACCGGCTGTACGTATTCGTGCTACCACATCGCCCAGAAAGGCCTGGAGGTGGGGAATCTGCTCCAGTTCTACAAGATGACGAAGCTGGCACGGAGCGGACGCCGGCCGGCTATGGCGACGACCTGACCGCGGCGCTTGCGACGAGCCCACCCAAGGCGACACTGGTTGCCGCACGCGCCGTATCGAGGGACCATCGGAAGCGTCCGTGAAGTCCGCATGGTACGTGCGCCCATCGCAGGGACGTCCACACCAGGCCCGACATGTCTGCCGCGACCCGCCAGTCGGCCCGCCCCGGAGCCAAATCGATCCCGGCGGGTGTCCGACCGCTGCTAGCGCCCACCGTTGTGTCGCGGCGCGACATCCCCAATATTCAGTGATGCCGGCGTCGGTAGGATGCCGCCCCCAGACTAGAATCGGCCACTTGCAGAGGTTAGCTCATGTCGACAATCGGCTTCGGTATGATAGGCTTCGGAATCGGCGAAACCAGAGCGCAGATGATTGTCGACGAGCCGGGAGCGGCTCTCGTCGCCGTCAGCGACCTCGACGAGGGGCGCAGGCAGGCAGCGAGCGCCAAGTTCGACGTTCCAGTCTACGAGGACTACCGGGAGATGATAGGGCGAGCCGACGTCGACGTGGTCTGCATATACACGCCTGCGGGCGTCCGAAGAGATATCGCCGTCGATGCTTTCGCTGCGGGAAGACACGTGCTCTGTACCAAGCCGATGGAGATCAACATCGCCAGGTGCGACGACATGATCGGGGCCGCCGATGCAGCGGGGCGCGAATTGGCGATAGAGTTCGGCAACCGGTACAGCCCGGACACGCAGGCCATCAAGGGCGCCATTGACGCCGGGTCGTTCGGGCGCGTTCTGACCGCCGACGTTGCGATGAAGTGGTTCCGCGGTCAGGACTACTACGATGCCGGCGGCGCGTGGCGGGGGACGTACTCGATGGACGGCGGCGGCGCGCTTGCGAATCAGACGGTCCACTTCATCGACCAGTTGCTCTGGTTTCTCGGGCCGCCGAAACGCGTCATGGCTCACACGGCGACGCTCAGCCACGATATCGAGGCGGAAGACCTGGGTGTCGCGATGATCGAGTGGGAATGCGGGGCGGTCAGCACGCTCACGGGTACTACTACGACTGTGCCCGATTTCCAGTACACGCGTGTTGATCTTCACGGCGAGCGCGGCGGCTTCCTCAGGATCGTCCCGCACACGGGCTACCTGCCGGATCCGAGTCGTGACCCGGTAGGTGCGTACGACCAGTGCCGCCTGACCGACGCCAAGGGCAACACCATCGCGACCGACATGCCCGATCCGCCTCCCGCTCCGAAGAACGTCATTGAAGACGTCGTCTCGACGCTGACGACCGGCTCGCGTCCGCTGGTCGATGGCCGCGAAGGGCGCAAGTCGATAGAGATCCTGAACGGCGTATACGAATCGGCCCGCGCCGGCCGCGCGGTAGAGTTCCCGCTCGACGGACCATCCATCCCGCTGAGATGAACCGGGGTCGTCGTTCGTCGCAGCGATATCGGAGATACCGGCAACAACGCAACGGAGGAGTGAACCATGTCCGACATCGGCTTCGGGATCATCGGTCAGGGCATCGGCTACAGTCGAGCGAAGATCGCCAGCGACACCAAGGGCGCGAGGCTGGTTGCCGTGTGCGACCTCTACGATCACCGACGCGACAGGGCCGCGAACGAGTTCGGCGTTCCCGTGTATGAAGACTACCGCGAGATGCTGGAGCGTGACGACGTCGACGTTGTCGGGATATTCACGTGGGCCGGCGCGCGGCGCGAGATCGCGCTCGACGCGTTCAACGCCGGCAAGCACGTGATCTGCACCAAGCCCATGGAAGTCAACATCGCGCGTTGCGACGACATGATCGAGGCGTCGGAACGCACAGGCCTGAAGCTGGCCGTAGACTTCGGGATGCGTTACGCGAAGACCAACCGCGCGCTGAAGAGAGCGGTCGACGAGGAGTTGTTCGGGCGCATCCTGCATACCGAAGCGAAGCTGAAGTGGTTCCGCAACCAGGAATACTACGACGAAAACGGCGGCTGGCGAGGCACGTGGCGGCTCGACGGAGGCGGATCGCTCGCCAACCAGACGGTCCACTACATCGACCAGATACAGTACTTGATGGGCCCACCGGACCGCGTGTTCGCCTACACGGGCGTCTTCAAGTGGGACATAGAAGCCGAGGACCAGGGCGTTGCGGTGATCCGATGGAAGAACGGTGCCGTGGGCACAATCACCGGAGCCACCGTCAGCGTGCCTTACGTGGAGACATGCGGCATCGAGATCATCGGCACGAAGGGGTACGTGATCTCGACGTCGAGCACCGGCGCCTACAAAGAGGGCGAGAGAGCGAGAGGCGCAAGTGTCAATGACTGGTGGGTGATAGGCGAGAACGGG
>CAZSJP010000254.1:0-6830 GCA_964606675.1 uncultured bacterium | reverse complement strand
TTGAGTTCTTCATGCCGTCGATGCTTACTTCGCCCTTAAGCGGCGCTCCTCCGCGAATGCGAAACGCATCCATGTGCTGCTCCCTTCCCTCTTAACGCCCTAATCGTTGCTCGCAATCTCATCGCGTGCGATGTGCTTCCTTTCGATACCCCATACGGAAAGTCGCGTCTCTACAGCCAATTGGCAACCTCGGAATGCTTGCCGTTTTCTGACCGACATTCTGCCCGCTATCCCGCACCATCGCACCAACGGCTCAGCCTACTATGTGATATCCGCCCTTCCGGTCAATATCCTATCGCCTCGGGTCGAGCGCTACAGTTGCCGCAGTCCGAATCCATCTCGTACCCTTGTACATCTACGCGCTGAAGCTTACCTCGCTATCCTACAGGATGTATGAATGAATCCCATCAAAGAACTGATAGAAGTGATGGCCGTCTTGCGAGCCCCCGACGGTTGCCCGTGGGACAAAGAGCAGACCCATCGCTCGCTGATACCGTACATGATAGAAGAGGCGTACGAAGCCATCGAGGCCATCGAGCAGGACGACATGCACGAGCTCAAGATCGAGCTGGGCGACGTCCTTCTGCAAGTCGTTTTTCATGCCCAACTTGCAGTCGAGGAATCGCGATGGAGTATCCATGACGTCGCCGAAGCTGTCGTCCATAAGCTGAAGACCAGGCATCCCCATGTTTTTGGGGAAACCGTTGTTGAGTCGTCCGGAGAAGTTCTGCGAAACTGGGAAGAGATCAAACGTCTTGAACGCAAGAGCAAAGGCAAACGCTCGATGCTTGAAGGTGTACCGAATCATCTCCCAGCATTGCGCAAAGCCAGCCGAGTACAGGAGAAAGTCTCTCGTGTCGGTTTCGATTGGGAGCATATCGATGAAGTCGCCACCAAGGTCGATGAAGAGCTGCATGAGTTCCGCGCTGCTCGCGCATCGGGCGACCATGAGCGAATGCAGGATGAACTCGGCGACGTTTTCTTCGCCCTCGTGAATCTGGCGCGATTTCTGAAACTCGATGCCGAAGACTCGTTGCGCAGGACAATTGCTAAATTCATGCAGAGATTCGAGTTCATAGAGAAAAGCCTCGCAGAACGGAACACAACGCCACAAGAGGCTTCGCTCGCCGAAATGGATCAGCTGTGGGAACGCGCAAAGAACGTCCGAAGCGATAGCAAGTAATTCGCTTTTCAAGACTCTTTCAGGATGTCATGTACGCTGCAATTATTCCTATCGCTACGATTGCCGCTCTTGCGGGGGGCTTAAGGATAGCTTCGGCCGCTGACCAAAGGGAACCAATCCATCCAGAGCACACGCCGGTAGATTCCGCAGCCGTCGATCTCCGTACGCCCCAATCATCTGCTGCCGACCTGTTGATACGCCTCGGCGAGGCAGACCCTGTCTCAAGGTCGTCTGCCGCTCGTTCCCTCGGCGCTGTCGGCAAGGCCGAGCATGTCTCGCTCTTGCTCTCGCTGCTTGATGATAGCAGTGCCGATGTTCGAGGCGCCGCTCTTTACTCGCTAGGAATCATGCGTGTAGAGCGCGCCGCCTCTCACATGCGACTACTGCTGCATGATTCAACATCAACCGTCCGCGCTGCCGCCCTTCGCGCGCTCGGCCGAGTGCGACATTCCGCGTCCATACGCGACGTTGTAATGGCTCTTCGCGATCCTGTGTCGATTGTTCGCCAGGAAGCCGCCTGGGCACTCTTGGCGATTCCCGATAGAGCCAGTGTGCTGCCTCTGACCAAAACACTTGCCGACACCGACCAGGCCGTGGCAATCCAAGCGGCCAAATCGCTCGAGCGAATCGCCTCTCGACGCGCTGTTCCCGCACTTCTGAAATCTGCACGCAGCCAAAGCAGGACTATGCGGCTACATGCCGTTCGGGCCCTCGTTCAGGTTCCAAGTCCGCTTGCAGTCGATGTTCTGGTTGCAGCCCTCAACGACTCTGTCGAGATTCGTCTCGAAGCCATGCGAGCACTCGCCATGATAGGTCGTCAGGCGGCAGTAGGACCCATCGTCGATCGACTGCTTCACGACAATGATGACGAAATCCGGGAGTTTGCTGCCCTCGCCCTTGGCAGCTTTCGCAACAAGTGCGCGGTGCCCGCTCTCATTCGCGCCCTGCGCGATGCATCTTTTCGGGTACGCCTGAATGCCGTTACGTCGCTCGGCATGATTCGCGACGAGAGGGCTCGTGAACTGCTCAACCGTATTCTGGAACATGAAATCTGGGACAAGATCAGGAACGCCGCGAAAGAGTCATTAGCCAAGGTTAACGAAGACCAGTGATCGACTTATCGATCTCATTGATATTGCGGCAGCAAACCGAATCCAGGGAGATGATCTCGATGGATCGCATCGGAGTCCTAACCTCCGGGGGAGACGCCCCCGGCATGAACGCCAATGTCCGTGCTGTCGTACGAACCGCAGCTGCGAGAGACATTGAGGTGATCGGCATAAACAACGGATACGCTGGGCTGCTCAACGGTGACATGTTACCTCTTACCTCGGCAGGCGTCGGAGGCATCATCGGTCGAGGAGGTACAATTCTAGGTACTGCCAGATGCGAGGAGTTCACCCATCCCGAAGGTCGTGCAAAAGCAGCAGAAACGCTGCATAAGAGCAATATCGACGGCTTGATAGTCTGTGGCGGCGATGGGAGCTTCCATGGTGCCCACGCCCTCTCGAAGGAGCATAGCATCGCCGTTATCGGGACGCCCGGCACTATCGACAACGACCTTGCCGGTACCGATTTTACCATCGGCTTCGATACGGCCGTAAACACCGCTCTTGGAGCCATCGACCGGATTCGTGACACCGCTGAGTCGCACCGACGCATATTCATTGTGGAAGTGATGGGTCGCCACGCGGGCTTCATCGCGCTATCGGTCGGCATAGGTGGTGGTGCCGACGCGATACTAACACCTGAGTATGAACCGAATATCCCCGAGTTGGTCGCTATATTGCGTACCAGGTTCGAGCGTGGCAAGAAGTTCTCGCTGATAGTCGTTGCCGAGGGAGTCGAAATCGACGGATATCCCGGAGGCGGAAGCTTGAAGCATGTCCTCACGACAGAAGGCATAGATTGCAGGTTGTCGATCCTTGGCCATCAGCAGCGCGGCGGCTCGCCAACTGCTCTCGACCGTGAAATCGCCACGCTGCTTGGCTGTGCCGCTGTCGAGGAGCTCCTCCGTGG
Source organism: uncultured bacterium (assembly GCA_964606675.1). Classification (GTDB taxonomy): domain Bacteria; phylum Latescibacterota; class MWCZ01; order MWCZ01; family MWCZ01; genus CAZSJP01. The sequence continues at coordinate 3,628 of CAZSJP010000254.1, read as the reverse complement.
CGGTACCGACAAAATGGCCGGATACGTGAGCGGCGCTGTTCGATTCTCGAACCTCGACTACACATGGAAGTACAAGAAACCATTGGATTTTGAGATGTATTCGCTGACACACGACATGGCGATATAGAGGGTGGATCGCTTCAACGTGAGGAGAAAACTATGCTGCCGCGCGTTCTCTTACTCGCCGCGATACTGACCTTCGCGGCACCAGCATTCGGCGTTGCCACGGTTGGCAAACCCGCACCGCCTTTGGCAACCCGAATCGAGACCCATCGGGTCGACTTCTCAATCGATAGCGCTCGTACAAAGCCATTAGTGCTCTTCTTCATCTCTCGGGACCAGCGACGAGAAACCAGAGCGTGGCGAGACACGTTGAGCGTGTACAGCGATTCTACCGATGTGCTCACCATCGTTGGCACCGCCGCTCGGCAGTCGCGTCCCTCACGCTCCGACAGACGACGAGCGGCAGAAGTCCATGGCACACAAGTACCGGACCGACGCGTGAGACGTCGCGAGAGGCCTAATGCTGCCTCGGTGCCCATCATCGACCGTGATGGCAGCATTTTCCGCGCGTGGTGTGGACCGATTCGGTCGGAGCTAGTGTTGGTCGTTGTCTCCACCGACAACATAGTGCGTACGATACAACGCGGGCCGATGACTCAGCGGAGCTTCAGACACGTCCTGCGAGCCATTCGTGACCAAACGTCGACTCGCGGCAGGCCGGCACTGCGTCGAAGGCGTATAAGGTGAGAGTGTCGCTTTTCAGTCAGAGCCTATTCGCTCTTCCTCTTACCGAAGCGATAGCTCTATCGGTACGAGCCGGCTATTCAGCAATCGAGATAGCATGTGTCGCACCACATCTGGATGTCGGCGCTACCTCCGATCAGGCGGAAGAACTGGCGACACATATACGTAGCTGCGCTATAGATACGGCAGCTCTGTCACTGTTCAATGACTTCACCACCATGCGCACGTTGCAGCAGCAGATATCCACAGCAGCGAACTTCATCCGCATGGCGCCCATCTTCAACACCGAGATCGTCAAACTTACGCCTGGACCACCGGCCTCCGCATCGGCAACCGACGATCATTGGCGTTGTCTCGCCGACGCCTTGAGCGAATTGATCCCCGTCGCGGAGGAAATAGGCGTTCGCCTCGCGTTCGAAACACACATGTGGCAGCTTACCGATACGCTCGGTTCGACGCAGATCCTTCTCGACATGGCGCCATCCGCATCCGTTGGCGTTACCCTCGATTTCTCCAACATGTCCTTTGCCGGCGAAAACATGGCTGATGTTGTCTCCTCTTTTGGCAACCGCATACTTCATACTCACGTCAAGAACGGTCATATCGAGCACGATGGCAGTTGGAGTTTCACCCCTCTGGATGTCGGTGTAACCGATTACCTATCGGTGCTGCCTATCCTCCATTCCTCCGGCTATGACGGCTACCTTTCTGTCGAATGCTTGCAACCCGAAGCCGCCAGCGATCCGGTTGGCACTGTCCGTCGCGATCTCTCAATTCTGCGCGCATGGCAAGACAACCTCGGTCTGAACACAGACAATAACGGAGCATCGATCGGATGACACTCGAAGGCAGACTAGTCATACAAGGCGTAAGTAAATCCGTGTCACAACTGGCACTTGGCACGGCGTTCTACTCGCTGGAGCAATCCGAAGCACACTTCCGCCTCATGGATCGGTTTCTCGAATGCAACGGAACCATGATCGATAGTGGCCGGATATATGGAGACAGCGAAGCTGTAATAGGCCGCTGGATGAAATCCCGTAGCACTCGCGACGACGTCTTACTCATCACTAAGGGCGGGCATGGTTCGGATAACCTCTTGCCAGCGAGAAATCTATCCACCGTGATCGCCGCTGAACTCGATATCAGCTTGGAAATGCTCGGCACAGATTACGTCGACCTCTATATGCTGCACCGAGACAACCCCATCATCCCAGTGTCAGACGTCATGGATTGCCTCAATACCGAGATAGAACGTGGAGGTATCAAGTCGTTCGGCCTGTCCAATTGGAGCTATTCGAGGGCTTCAGAAGCAAACGAATACGCCGTCGAGAAGGGCATGTGTCCCATTGCCATGGTCAGCAACAACCTGAGCCTGGCCGTCCCACGCAAGCCCTTCTATCTCGGCCTGGTCACAACCAACGCCGAAGGAGAGCGATGGCACACCGACACGTCCATTCCGCTCCTGTCATGGTCGTCGCAGGCGCGCGGATTCTTCACGGGTCGGTACGTTCATCTTCCCGAAAATCGCCCCGTCGACCCATTCATCGCCAAAATGATCGAGACATACAGGTCCGACGAGAACATCGAACGATTGGCTCGTGCTCGTACTCTTGCCGACGAGAAACGCGAGTGCACGTCGGTCCGCACAACGTCGCCGAACTGAACTCCTGCGTGCAGGCTACATCGATCAATCTAACCAAGCGCGAAATACAATGGCTCAACCTTGAGGAATCATGATCCGACCTAAGCGCAGTCTGTCCATTCACCGCCCGCCCTTGCGCTCCTGTCTTCTGCGAATATCGTCCTGATTGTCGCCAAATTGTTCCTGCCGCTCACCATTGGCTCCCGATCTTCTTCCAGCGTCAGTAGGAAATCTCCCATGCTGCACGCAAAAGATTCTACAGGGCCGGCGCTCGACGTCTGCATGGTATACACTTTCTCACCCAACGACTTCGACTGTATCTGGAGCTTGTCCATGAAATCGAACAGCATCGACCCCTCGCTGCCATCGACACGACAAACAACCGACGCCAACGAGCTCCGGAGCAGCTCGTTATGCACCACGTGCCCGATCAGCCCGTGTCCAAAATCGGTGACGACTGTAAGCAAGTTGTCGCTCACGAAGTTCTGACCGTCCATCCGACCGGTCCGGGCAAACACTCGTTTGGCATCATGTCCCGTCCAGTACCTCTGCAAATCGGCCAGATGCGAGTCCCATTGTATCGTCAAGAAATTGTCGCATGTTGAGTAGAACACGTTCTCCGCCAGCTCGACGTCCTGTCGACCGAATATCTCAATGCTCGTATAGAAAGGATCGCCTATCAGCCCTTTCTCCACGATATGACGTGCTAGGAAGTTCATCCTCATCCATCGGTAATTCTGATGCACCGCAAGCTTCGTTCCTGCCGCCTCGACCGTTGCCACCATACGCTCACACTCTTCGATCGAGAGGCCGAATGGTTTCTCCGTGATTAGATGCTTCCCCGCTTCAGCCGCCGCGACAACAACTTCCTCGCGAAGCACCGGATGTGTCAGCAAATCGATCACTTCCACCGAGTCATCGGCCAGCAGATCGTGGTAATCGCTGCAAGGATTCTCGACTCCGTACTCGCTTCGTGCTTTCTCTCTAGCATTTTCCTCAAGGTCGGCCACCCCATATATCAACCATCCCGCATCTCGATAGGCGGGAGCATGTGCCGCCTGTGCGATGCTTCCGAAACCAATTATGCCGATGCGCCAATCCTTACGGTGCGGCATTGGCGGAACCGCCGGAATGCCCAATTCTTCAGCCGTTATCTTGCATTCTTCCACGTCGGATACCTTCCCTAGTTGTGATGTGTCATGACGTTGTCCTCACCACGTGCACCGGCGAACGTAC
>CAZSJP010000253.1:0-6860 GCA_964606675.1 uncultured bacterium | reverse complement strand
CGCCGAGAACTTCCGCCAGGGAGCGATTTTCGCACGCGATGCGGGCTTCGCTGGGATCACCGTGGACATCGAGTACGTCCACGAACGCTACGAGCTGGACTACGAATCTTACACGGTTCCTGGCTACCCTCGCGATCGGATGCGCGAGAAGGCTCGTGTGCGCGGCGCCGAGATGATGAGCGCAATGCTCGACGAATACCCCGAGATGATTTTCTGGCAGTTGCCGGAGGGCGTCCACGGCTACGGCCCCCTGGCGGCCGACCTGTTCGTCGGGATGGTGCGCGCGATGGCCGAGAGAGACGCGCGGGGCGGATATCATCTCAGCACCGAAGGGATGTACTACAACACGTCGCCGCACGCGATTGTGCGCCACTACCGCGAAATCGGACAGACCATCGAGTCGACCCTTGCCGAGTCTGGCGATGACGCCATGCGCGAGTACTGGTCGCGAAGGTGCTCGATCAACATCGGCATGTTCCCACTCGGCTACTACCGCGAGATAGCCGACAGCAAGCTCAACCCGCTCGGCTGGGGCGGCAAGTACGAGACGTTTGGCGACAGCATCGTCGGATCTTACGCCGACAAGAGCGCCTACTGGACGCCGGATCACTTCCGGCGACGGTACGCCTCGGTGCGTTCGCTGCCGGGGCCGTTCGCGTGGATATACTGCCACGGATCGGTGCTCTGGCGGATGACGCCGGAGGAGAAGGAACGATACGGCGGCAAGGAATCGGACACACTGCCGGTGGCGAGCGACCTGGCTGGCTACCTGGCGGTGATGCGCGAGAAGCCGGTGATCGACGACGACGCCTATGCGCCGCTGTTTGCCGCCGCGACGGAGGGCCGCGAACTGCCTCGGTACAAGGGCTTCGCGCCGAGGTGGTGGAGCATCGGGCCGTTCCCGAACCGCAGCCCGGACGAGTACGCGACCCGCTACCCGCCCGAGGTCGATCTCGGCCTCGATCTCGACCTTGGCGCAACCTACGAGCCATACCCCGGCTACGAGTCCGACGGGCCGCTCAGTTGGAGCGCGGCGGACGTCGATTCCGGCGGATACGTCGATCTCAAGGCCGCCGTCAGCAGAATGGACACGGTGCTCGGCTACAGCGTTGCCTGGGTCGAGGTCGCAGAGGCGACGAGAGTCCATTTCCGCTTCGGCAGGAACGACTACGGGACGGTATTCGTCAACGGCGAACGGCTGTTCGAATACGTGGAACCGGGCGGCGCGTACCTCGACGGGGACATATTCGTAGTCGACCTGCCCGCCGGGAGAAGCACGATCATGGTGAAGTGCGGCGACGTGGGAGGTTCGGGCTACGGGTTCTACCTTCGCATCTTGAGCGAAGACGGCTCGGAGGTGCCGGGCCTCGAATGGGTCGGGCCTCCTGGCGAGGGCTAGGAGCGGGACGTGCCAGTGTCCGACATGCCGTGCGGCCCTCAGAACTCCCCGGAGATGAGCGTGTTTCCGAGAGAGACGGCGTACCGCATCATCGGGTCTTTCAGCGCGTTCGGGAGTGTGCGGATCGAGTTGTGGACCTCGTACGTGACATCGCCGGCGTAGTCGACGTCGGCAAGGGCGTCCATGAGCCTGCGCCAGTCGATGGTGCCCATGAACGGAAGCAGATGCTGATCGCTGCGCCCGTCATTGTCCTGGATATGGAGCATCTTCAGCCGGTCGCCGACGACACGCAGTGCGTCCCACTGGTCCAACCCCTGCACGTTTGCATGGCCCGTATCCCAGCAGACTCCAACGTGATCGCTGCGGAATGAGTCCACGAGTTCGCAGAGATCGTCGGGTTCGGCGCCGATCCAGCGCGATGCCCCATTCCAGCCTTCCGCAAAACGATCGGCGCAGTTCTCCAGGCATACTCCGACACCGAGCTTCCCGGCCTCTTCCACGAACGGATCGAAGAACTCGCGGTTGCGGCGAGTCGCTTCCCGGCGAAATCCGGCGCTGTATTCGCCAGGGATCGTGTCGGGTTCCCACACGACCCACGGTACGCCCATAAGTTTCGCCACACGGAGCGAATCGAAACCCATCGCAGTGAGCCTGGCGGACTCTTCCGTGTCGACGAACTTACGGTAGATCGGTGCGTGGAGTTGTGTGAAGGGCAGGCCCTCGGCATCGGCGGTCCGGCGAACGGACCGCGTCCAGTCGTCTCCCGCCGGACCGAGAAACGGTGGGCGCACCATCCGCTGATAGTCCGTCAGGTTGAAGTCCAGCGCCCCGAATCCGGCACGTGCACAGCGCTCGATTCCCTCGTGCACGTCGATGCCCGTATCCCAGAAGACGTTCAGTGAGATCGACAGATTCATCGTGGCCTGCTTTCAGGTGAGGTGACGGAGCGATGTAGACGGAAGGAAGATAGACGGCATCGCGCGTGACGCAAATGTGGATGCTCCCGGTTGGATTCGGGAATGCGGAGAGTTCGTTGCCGTTGGGACATCCCGTACGGCACGATACACTCAGTCCATCGCCTCGCCTACCCGCCAGGAGCAGGGCCGAGCCGAGGAGTGCGTGTCGCGGCGACGAGAGCGATGGGGAGCCAGAGACCATGCAACATTGCCAGATGATACAAGCGGGCGAGATACAGGCTATCGTCGGAGACTGCTCGCGGAATGGAATCGGCGGCCCACAGTATTGCGGCTTGTGGTCGCTGACGTCGATCGGCCGCGCCTTCAACGCGTTCGGCAACTCGTATGCCGGACTGCTCCCGGGCCTGATAAGAGGGCGGACGCCACGGCTGGAAATAGTCGACGACGCCACGTGCGCCCTCGTCCAGGAAGCGACCGACGAGGCCCCGTTCGACGTGCGAGCCGAGTACACGCTGAGCGCGTCGACCATACGCTTACGTTCACCGACCACGCCGACCTGCGCGGCGCCGGATGCGACTTCCGCGAAGTGTCATGGTGCTGCTACATGAACAGCCCGGACGACTCGCGCCTGCACTTTCTTTCAGACGGCGAGTGGTACCGCTATATCTCGCCCGAACACGGCGTCGGGTCGAACGTCGCGCCATCGTACCTGCCCGCGGCCGAACTTGAAGTGCGACCAGCCGTGCCCGACGGCCACGACACGCCTTTCCATTGGGACCGAATCGACAGGGGCTTCGACGAGCCGTTCTACTATGGCCGTCTCGGCGACATGGTGTTGATCCTCGTGTTCGACCATCCGCGATGGCTCAGGTTCTTCTGCTCGCCAACGGGCGGCGCAGGCAGCTTGGTACCGGGCAAGTCGTCGCCGGCGTGGGATTTCGAGTGGATAATCCCCGATGCCGACTACGAGGTGGGCACAGAGTACACACTCCGCACACGGCTTATCTACAAGCGCTTCGTCTCCGACGACGACGTGCTAGGCGAGGTGGCTTCGCCACATGATGTCTGGGCACCAACGCCCAGTTGACGACGGCGGGATCGAGAGTATATTTGCGTCGTGTGCGCTGCGGGAGAGCTCTGCTGGCGAACACCGAAGAGGAGGGACACCATGATGACGACCAATCTCGCCATCGCGATCGCCGTTGCGACGATACTTGCGTCGACGGGTTCGGTGCGCGCGGAGCAGGAGAGCAAGTGGGTGGTCAGCGTTGGCGTGTCGGGCGTCTGGTGCGGCGTGAGTGGATTCGACCCGTACAACCTGCGATGGCTCGACGAGAGCAACCCGTCGGTCGTGACGTTCCCGGATGGCAGCTACACCACTGTGAGAATACGGCAGTCGCTGGAGCATCTCGATTCGACGCGAACGTTCTTCAGGGGAAGAGCGAACGAGTACACCACCGGACGCAAGCAGTTCCTCTTCTCAAGGTCGGCATCGGTCGGCATCGGGATCGGCATCAGAGTACGGCATCCGCTGGGCGTCTTCATGGCCCTTCAGTCGCCTCACACGTGGGAGCAGGAGGCCGCGAGCGTGCGCAATTACGGCGGTCTGATCGGCTACGAGAGCCGCAAGATCGAAGTCGAGATCGGCACGACCGTTTGGCTGGGATACCAGATCCAGCTCGGGCCGTGGCCCCAACCGTACGCTGCCTTCGGTGTCGGGGACCTCTCGGCGACCCGGACCGTCACTCAGATGACGAATGCTACGCCGCCCGGTGGCGTGAAGCAGGTCCTGACGGAGTCGGGCCGGACGTTGCACTTGCTGGCCGGCCTTGAGTATTTCCTGCCATTGGTTGGTGAGCGCATCAGCCTGTTTGCCGAAGCCAGGCGTGCCTCGCTCAGCTACGACGAGAGGTTCCCCAGACTCGGCGCAACCGGCGCCCTCGTACTGGATGAGCAGGGGCACGCGATCTCCGAGGTCGCCCCGATCACACTCCGTGGCTGGCAAGCTAGGATCGGCATGCGAGGCAACTTGTTCTTCTGAGGCGGCCGCCTCTCATCAGCTCTCCTTCGTATCGTCCTCGGCGACCACGCCGTCCTTCAGGAGCACCAGTCGTCGAGCGCGTTCCATCACCATGCCGTCGTGCGTGGAAAACAGGAACGTCACCTTCTTCTCTTCGTTCAACTGCCGCATCAGGTCCAGAAGCGATGCCCCGGTGGCCGAGTCGAGGTTGGCCGTTGGCTCGTCGGCGAGGATCAGCGCCGGCTCGGCGGCAATAGCTCGCGCCACCGCGACCCGCTGCTGCTGGCCGCCCGACATCTCCGTCGGCTTGCGGTCGATGTACTCGGCCAGCCCTACGTCCTCCAATATCCCCTCGGCGCGCCCCCTGCGCTCCCTGTCCGGCACGCTCTGGAGCAGCATCACGAACTCGACGTTCTCACGCGCCGTGAGAACGGGGATCAGGTTATACGCCTGGAACACAAATCCGAGCTTGTCGCGCCTGAGGTCGGAAAGCCCGGTTGCCGACAGATCCGTCAGGGCGTCGCCGTCGATAGCGATCGTCCCCGAATCGGGCGTGTCGAGGCAACCGATCAAGTTCAGGAGCGTAGTCTTGCCGGAACCCGACGGCCCGGCGATGGCGGCGAACTCGCCGGATTCGATCGCAAGATCGACCCCGCGCAGCGCGTGGGTAGTAACATCGCCAAGAATATAGGACTTGTGCACACCAAATACGTCGATGAAAGCCATCTTCACACCCTCTATTGGTGACGCATCGCGTCAACAGGTTGCAGGCGTGTGGCCCTTACGGCAGGCCACACGCTGGCGAGTACCGTCATCGCTTCGACTATTATCACGGTCTTGATGAACAGCGGCACGTCGAGGTACGGCCGTATCACGGCATCCGAACCGAACATCGCGAGGCTGTCCTCCCACATCGACAGGTCCAGACCATCGCTGAAGCCTATCGCGTAGAAGAAGCTCATCACCGCGACGCCGCCGACTATCCCGATTATCCCGATGAACGCCGCTTCGTAGACCACCATGCGGAACAGCGCCCACCAGCCCGTCCCGATGGCTCGCAGGATACCGAACTCCCGCATGCGCTCGAACACCGACATCAGCATGGTGTTGATGATGCCGAAAGCCGCCGCGAAGAATATGATCACCATCATGATGAGCACGCTGATGTCGAACAACTCGACCATGTCGACCATCTGCTTGCTGGCGTCCTTCCAGGTGCGCACCTCGTAGTCGCCACCGAGCCTCGCGATGAGGGTATCGCTGGCAGCGCCCAGTTGCCCGTGGTCAGTCAGCTTGACCATTACCTCCGAATGCCCGGCAGCGATGGCATCGCGGACAACGCCGAGTTGCTCGTCGTCCGTCAGCCTGACCACGACCTCCGGAAGCCCGGTAGCGCCAGCATCGTGGGCAGTGTCGAGTTGCTCATCGTCGATTAGTTTGACCATCGCCGCCGAAAACCCGGCGGCCATGGAATCTCGGACAGCGTCAAACTGCTCGTGGTCGGTCAATTTGGCCATCACCTTCGAAAGCCCGGCGGCGATGGCACAGCGGACGGCGTCGAGTTGCTCGTCGTCGGCAAGCTTGACCATCACCTCCGACAGCCCGCGGCCGATGCCGAGCAACTCCTGCGCGTCGGCGACGTTGATCCACACGAGCGTCTTGTTCAAGTCGTCGCTCGGCATCTTGAAGATGCCCACGACGCGGAACGCCGCCGATCCGATCTCGCCCCCTTTCGCCTGGGCGAGAAGGACGACTTTCTTGCGCAGCCGCACGCCTAGCTTCTGCGCGAGAGCGTCGCCGATCACGATCTCCTTGCGGCGGCGCGAGCTCTTGCCAGTCAGGAACGTTCCCTCGACGATGCGCTCGACAATCGACGTCAGTTCGGCTTCACGCACTGCGTCGGTGCCGACGATCTGCACGCCACCGGAGTTCGTCGCGCTCTGCGCCAGGCCGCGGCTGAGCACGCGCGGCGTGTAGCCGGCAACCAGATCGCCCATTCGGTCGACCGTCGCCGTGACCGAATCGGGGTTGGTCATCGTCAGCCGCACGACCGGATTGTCGGCGAATCCGGTCCGGTGGATCTGGACGTGGCCGAGATACGAGTTGATCGCGGCGTGGACCATCTGCTTCGCCATGCCGCTCATGAACATGATCATGAAGATCGCCCCCGCCATGCCGGCCGAGACGCTGCCGATCACGACGAACGACCGCCGGCGATTGCGGAAGACGTTGCGCCAGGCGATCTTGACGTACATTCCCAGCATTCGTTCCTCCTAGTACTCGCCTGCGATGACAGGCGTATTGCCTCTCCGAGCGCCAGAACCCGATTGTCGCGGCCGGCGCGCCCGCGGATCTTTGCAGGCGAGTACTAGCCTGCAATGGCAAGCGTAATGCCTCTCTGGAGGCGAGATCGCATCTGTCGACACCGGCACGCCCGTTCCCGAGTGCACGGATCTGTGCAAGCGAGCACTAGATGTGATCTCTCATCAGGTTGTCCACACGGGGCATCAGAGCGATGCTATGA
>CAZSJP010000252.1:4435-6867 GCA_964606675.1 uncultured bacterium | reverse complement strand
TGCCGACGCGCTGGGGCGTCACGCATCGAGCGGAGTGTATCTGTACCGGTTGACAACCGGCGCGCATGCCGAGCGTTCGCCAACGTCCGCGGAGCGGACGACGTTGGTGCGAAAGATGGTTTTGGTGCGCTAGCGCGCACCTTGGGAGTTCGCTCTCGCGCGCTGACGCGCACGGGCAAACTCCGGGTCGGTGAGTGCGGGCAATACGTCTGGCCGCCCGGAGCCGCGGCGAATGCGAACGGACCCAAGGGGTCCGAGCGTTCGAAGGAGGCCGGCATGAAGACACGCTCCAAAGACTTGCTGCTACTGGCTATCTGCTGCGCTCTGATTGCGCCGACGGCCGCCCACGCCGTGCCTGTGACACCCACGCCCGGAGGCGGCTGGGGGAAGACTCACCGCGAACTTGAGCTCGGAAACCTCTGGGACAACTACACGAACCGCAACTACGGCGGCTACTCGAACGTGCTCACCTGGCCGGGGGCGTGGGGCATCAACTATGACAACGAGACGCGCCGCACCTACGCCAACTACAGAGGCTTCGTAATCGGCGCGAGGGACGTACCCGACCCGCAATATCACGACGTAGTATGGCCATTCATGGTCGGACAGCGAGACGGCAGGAACGACGGAGAGAAGGGCGAAGCGATCCTCTCCGCGCAGCCCGATCCGCTGAGACTCGAAGAGAGCCAGTCCGTGCAGATCATGTTCAAAGGTCGGCTGGCACGGCGAACCTTCCGCCAGGCATACCCCGTCGTCACCGTCGATGGCGTCGTGAGCCCTTTCCTGAATCATCGTGACTGGGCTTACACTACCCCCGAACTGGTCGGCGACGAAGACGACGGACCGTACCAACTGGACGTCATCGACCCGACAATTCCGTGCGACGTTCGGCTTGAGACCTACACATGGACGCGCATGGGAGTCGCGACCAACCGGATGATCTACGCGTTCGTCGACCGTGACAACGACGACGTTCACTATTTCCACTGGCGGCTAATCAACGACGGCAGATGGGGCAGGCTCGGAGTAGACCTTGTCGATAGCGAAGGCCCGTGGCCGGTCGTCAAAGACGTGATGATGAGCTGGATGCTCCAGTGGGACCGCAGTTCGAGAGGCGCGATCGCCACCAACAGCTCCGGGGAGGCGAGCAACGACTCGATATGGGACTACTACGGCGTTGACTACGACGGCGCCCGTACCGAAGACATGCGCCTTGTCTGGGTGCGCGACGGCGACCAGGACGTCTCCAAGTTCCCGGCCTACGACAATGGCAGTACCGACGATTACGGCGATCCCCACCCAGTGACCGGTGAGCTTCTGAGCGCCAAGGACGGTGGGTGGTTGTTGCTGCACTACGATCGCTCGACGACCGACCGGCGCGACGACCCGGCCCAGCCTCGGACGGTCGGCTGGGCGAACTACACCACGCTCATACAGACCGGCCCGGACGGCCACGAGGCCAAGTACAACCAGATGCTGTGGGGGCGGCAGAAGAGCGGCGATTGCTACGAGGGGCCGCACCAGACGACAGATGGCCGTGGCAGCCACCCATTCGGCGGGTCGTGGATCAAGGCGAGCAACGACCCCGCTACGTCGGAGTCGTACTGGCCGGGGAAAGTCCTCGGCGTCGACGTCGAAGTTACGGATGTCGAGCAGCAGTTCGGGTTCGGGCCGGACAGCATCCCCGCGTACGACACGCTCAACGCCGTGTTCGTCCATGGCGTGAACGGGCTGGACACGCGAACGAGCCAGCTCGTCGGCCATGGCTGGTCCACAGGTGAGGAGACCGACGAGCAGAAGAACGAGTACGTCCTAAGCGCGAAGGACTCCCTGTTCAAGACTATGCGCCAGGCGAAGGCGGTGTACGAGTCGGCGACGTTCGCAGACGGCCTTGGCGGCCAGAGGTACGCCTCGACGCGCGACGAGTTGGAGGCGTCGTTCCAGGCAGCCGTCGATGCGGGCATCCTGTCGCTCTCGCCACCCGGGCCGGCGACGTTCTCCGTGAATTCCGGCTCCGGGTTCGGGGAGCTCTCATGGACCCTCAACACGACGACGGGCACCGACATCGCGGGTTGGCGTATCTACCGAGCGCCCGACAGCTACAAGGGAGACTCTCTGTTCACGCTCATCGCCGAGTTGCCTCCACACGTGCTGTCGTACCATGATTACGACGTCGAGCCCGGTCGTTCGTACTACTACTATCTGACGACTTTTGACGAGGAGGGCAACGAATCCACGATGCACACCCGCACAAGCGAGCCGATGGTGCCGCTGGAGGCGGGGCCACAGGCATACGTGTGGACGCGGGCCGGCAGCCCGCACGAGTTCACGACCTCGCAGGTTGTGCCCTCCGATGCGACTCTCACCATCGAGCCGGGGGCGCGGGTTGTCCTGAACAATGTAGCGTTGTTGGTGCGCGGGCGGCTCATCGC
>CAZSJP010000252.1:0-4397 GCA_964606675.1 uncultured bacterium | reverse complement strand
GAGTGGCACGCGGGAGCAGCCTATCGTCATCAACGCCACGGGGGAAGAGCCCATGGTCCCTCACGGCGGCGGGCTGATCCTGGAGAGATGCCCCGCCACGACATTGAGCTACGTCACGGTGTTGACCTACGCGACCGACGCGGTGAGGATCACGGGCAGCAACGCAACGCTTGACCACTGCACGATCATCGCCAGATCAGGCCACAACGGCGTGAATGCCTACTCGTCAACGGTCGCGATACGAAACAGCGTCGTTTCCGGGGCGAGCTTCGCCGTCCGTGTCGAGGAGTCAGAGGCTACTATCACTAACTCCCGAATCGAAGATCGGGGCGTCGCCTGCTACGACGGGTCGCTTGTGATGACAAACTGCGTTATCGACAGGCCGACCTCCGCAGCCATCTCGCTCCAGGCGTCCTCCGCCTCTATGTCGAACTGCACGATCTACGGCAGTGGCGGGGTTGCTGCGTACGGGGCTTATGTACCTGCCTTGTCAACACTTAACTTGAGAAACTCAATCGTTTGCGGCAACGAGGGCGGCGATCTTCAAGACCCTGGCGGAGGGACAATTTCGGTCGCGTATTCCAACATCGGCGGGTCCGGCCTCTGGCCCGGCGAGGGGAACATCAACGCCGGGCCGATGTTCGCAGATGCGGCGAACGGCGACTACACGCTCCCTCCCGGGTCCCCGTGTATCGACGCCGGCGACCCGCTGACCCCGCTCGATCCGGACGGAACGCGCGCGGACATGGGCGCGTGGCTGCCGAGCGTTGGTCCCACGGGCGTGGGTGCTGCACCTGCACCGGGTGCGTTCGAGCTCCGACAGAATGCTCCGAACCCGTTCAACCCGTCAACGACGATCCGGTTCACGGTGCCGCAGAGCGGCAACGTGAATATAGCCATCTACGACGCCACCGGCCGGCACGTGCGGACGCTCGTCGATGGGCACATCGATGCCGGCTACCATGAAGTCGTCTGGGACGGCACCGACGCGCTGGGGCGTCAGGTGTCGAGCGGAGTGTACCTCTGTCGTCTTGCACGAACCAGGGCCGACGAAGCCGCGGCGAATGCGGAGCATTCGAACACTGACCCGAACTCCGTTCGGGTCAGAAGGATGCTGCTGGTGCGCTAGCGCCGGTGTGCTGAGCGTCGTCCGCTGGCGCGGACGTTTGAATTTCGCTTTCGCACGCTGACGCGCACGGGCAAACTCCGGGTCGGTGGGTGCGGGCAGAGAAAGTCCGGCTGGCCGGACTCGTACGCGAACGCGAACTCGGTCGATTCGTCCATCGAAAACATTCTTTTTGCCACCCGACCCCTGGCGGCCAGGCCTCCTCAGATCTACCCTTGTTCTGTGCATGGCCGTGCGCCGGTATCCGGGGACGATTCCGGGGGCGCACGGGGCTGAGCACGAACGTCGCACCACAGGCCGCAACGTTGAGAGACGTCGATGGCACTTCGCATACCTTCCTGGGTGAAAGTTCTGGGCGTCTTCGCGATGCTCTTCCTGTTCCTCGTCAGCATCGGCCTCATGGAGCATTTGTTCAAGCTGATGGGGCGAGGTTTTGCCGAGGAGATGATCCGCACGACCGCCAGCCCGATTGTCGGTCTGTGCATCGGCATTCTGGCGACGAGCCTCGTGCAAAGCTCGTCTCTCACCACGTCTCTGGTTGTAGGAATGGTCGCGGCCGGTGCGCTAACGGTGCCCAACTCGATCCCCATCGTCATGGGCGCCAACATCGGCACTAGCGTTACCAACCTTCTCGTATCGCTCGGACACATCCGGCGCGAGAATGAGTTCCGGCGCGCGTTCGCGGCCGCGACGGTGCACGATCTCTTCAATCTCATGGCCGTGCTGGTGCTGTTCCCGTTGCAGCTCATGACGGGCTTCCTGAGCGACGCGTCGACAGCGATGGCGGCCGTGTTCCACAACGTCGGCGGGATCGCGTACACCAGCCCTGTCAAGGCCCTGGTGAAGCCTGCGGTGGGTGCTATCGCAGGCGTTGTGGGAGAGTATCCGGTGCCGTTGCTCATCATCGCGGTAGCGCTTCTGTTCACGTCGCTCAAGTACCTCACGGTGCTGATCAGAACGGTCGTAATGTCCCGGCTCGAAGCGTTGTTCGACGAGCACATCTTCAAGACAGCGCTGCGTGCCGGCATCTTCGGCCTCGCACTGACGGCGCTCGTGCAGAGCAGTTCCATCGCCACTTCGCTGGTCGTACCGCTTGCCGGCGCCGGGCTGCTGACGCTGCCGCAGATACTCCCATACACACTCGGCTCCAACGTCGGAACTACCGTGACAGCCCTGCTCGCGTCGCTTGTGACTGGTCAGGTCTCGGCTGTGGCGGTGGCGTTCGCGCACCTCTGCTTCAATATCTGCGGCATCTTGCTGATATGGCCCATAGCAGCCGTCCGGAGGGCTCCGATCGTGCTTTCCGAGCGGCTGTCGGCGGCGGCGGTACGGAATTGGATCATCCCATTTGCCTACATTGGCACGATCTTCTTCGCAGTCCCCGTACTCGTTATTTTCGTCCTGTAGCAGCCGAATCGGCGTGCTGCAATGCAGATATCCCGCACAGGTCTAGCTACCGCTTCCGAGCGAAACTCCGAGCATTGTGGGCATCCGAGTCGTTCTTGGCGATGGACAGCGTCTCCCAACTCGAAGACGCCCGATGCCTGGCGATTTGCACGATCTGACCGACGTGGTACGCGTAGTGCGCAAGCTGGCCGTTCAGCGCACGCAGCACGGTCTGCTCCCTGCCGCGAACCGTGACGGTAGCATGCAGATCGTCCGCGCCTAGCGACGAGATCGTCTCTAACGTAAGCTCCCACGCCGAGTCCCAGGGCCGCAGCATGTCTTCCCGCGACGTCTCTGACGGAACGAACTCGCTGTCCCTGTTCCTGTCCGGCTTCTCGCCGTCGGACGTCAGGAAATCGGTCCACCGCGAGCGCATGTTTCCCGAAATGTGTTTCACGATGATGGCGATGCTGTTGGCGTCGCTGTCCGACTGCCAGTGGAGGTCGTCGTCGCCAACGGCATCGATGGCGCGTTCCGCTAACGACTTGTAGCCGCGCAACTGATCCGACAGCATGGTCAGATACGCCGTGGATGTGGAGTCGCTCATTGGAGTTCTCCTGCGGAAACGTGAGTTGGCTGGCAGCCTCACACCGCAACCTGCCAGTCGACTGGGTACGGGTGAAGGATTTCGCCGCCGTCGCCGGTAACGCGGTAGACGTCCTCGAAGCGAACGCCGCACACTCCGGGAAGGGCCAGAATGGTGTGCCCGACCGTGACGGTCATGCCTTCGCGCATCTGTACCGATCGGTGGGCGGTGACGATGGTCGAGGCAGGCGTTTCCTCGAACCTTAGCCCGATGCCGTGGGAGATGCCGCCGATGTGATGGTCGCCGAGCCCGTTGCGTTCGCAGATCTGCTTGCCGAGTTCGTCCAGTGCCGCCGTCTTGACGCCCGGTCGCAAGGCCGATCTGACTGCTTCGCGCATCTCCAGATACGTGCTCCGCAGTTTCTCCTGTGTCTCGTTCGGTTCGCCGACGGCGAACGTTCGTGCGAGGTTGCCGCAGTAGCCCTCGTACTGAGGCGTCAGATCGACGACGACCGTGTCGCCGCGCTCGATCGGCGCGTTCCTTGCACGCCCATGGATCCAGCAACTTTGGATACCGCTGTTGACGTGCACGGGCGTCGCCGTGCCCTCCGCGCCGGCTTTCATCATGGTGTACAAGGCCTCAGTGGCGATCTCGTGCCCGGTGACGCCCGGCTTGAGTAGGCCGCCCGCAGTGTCCATCCCCTCGGCGGCGATGCCCTGTGCACGCCGCATCAGTTCTACTTCCTCCGGCTCCTTCACCATGCGCAGCTCGTCCATGACCGGGTCGGATGACACCAGATCGATCTGGGGATTCACCTTTCGGAACATGTCGACCAGGAACGCCGGCGTATGGAACCACATCTGCATGCCGACTTTGGGTTTCCCCGTCGCCGGGTGCTCCATGCCGGGAGGCGAGCCGCCGAACAACGCTTTGAACGTCTTCCGAACGTTCGACATCTGCTCCCCGACGTGACTGAACAGCTTGACCGGGCTGTCGCCGATCTCTTTGCGAAGCTCCCCTTCCTCTGCGGCGAATCCGATCACTACCGGTGGTCCGGAGGCCGGTATGATCGCCCTCGGCTGCACTCGAACGTCGCCGAAGAAGAACCTGTAGTCGTCGTGGTTCATGATCATGATGCCAATCATCCCATGCTCGCGCATCAGCTCTTGCGCGCGAGCGATGCGCCCGCCATTGATCTCCATAGTACCCTCCCTCTCGTCGCTGCCCCGATCGTCCAACTGCTCTGGCCTAGCTGTGGAATGTCATGACGTTGTCACCACCCAAGCTGAGGAAGTTGAT
>CAZSJP010000251.1:0-6869 GCA_964606675.1 uncultured bacterium | reverse complement strand
GATACCTGATCAACCCCTGCTCGACGTCGTGCGCATGCGTCGCCTCAAGCGACGACGCGCACGTCACGAGTTCCGCTTTGCGGAACTCGCAAGGCCCGCGTTGGCGGGCTACGCCAGGCACCATCGCATGCTCAAGTGTCACTACGTCGCCCCCTTTCTCCCGTGCCGGTCGAACGTCGCCCCGCGCTCCATCGCCAACGACTCGCGGCCGTTTCATCGCTCAAGCGAGGGAGACGCGAACCATAGCAGCGGCCCGGATCGCTACATTCACAACGTTCAGGGCTAACTTACTAGCGGACGTATCACTCGGGGCAGGTCGGTGCTCCGTGAAGGGCTCGTTGTAGTGGACTGGTAGGTGGACCGCGCACATTGGGAGGCGAGACATGAGGGCACCGCATAGGGCGTTGAGGTGGGGTGGGATACTATTGGTCGTGGCGGCAGTGTGTGACGTATCTGGCGCACCCGCGGACAACATCGATTCTCTGATCGCAGACCGTAGAGCTCAGTGGGCAGAAGCGCAGCGGATTCAAGACGAGTACAACCGGCGCCCTGACAAGGGTACCATAGACATGACGGCGATCCGCGCTCACTTCGGGGATCAGGTACCGTCACACTTGACGATCTCGAAGTCGCTCGCCGCGTTCGGGCTCCGGAGGTCAGTCGCGGAGCCACTCCCGCGGATTCGGGAGGCAGTGCGTCGATGGCTTGAGAGCCAGGAAGAGGCGCTCGGCATTGACCACACGGAGATGGACGAGTTCGTGATTAGCCGCCCCCTTGGTACTTCCGAGCCGACAGACGGCGAAGCCGTGACAGGAGAGCAGGTAAGGATTCGGATTCGCAGGGCATGGCACGGCATCCCTGTGGCAGGCGGTTGCGGCACGATCACCGTGATGCTCGATGACAGTACGGGCAGGGCCATCAATGTGCGGAACGGTTGGGCACCGATCCCGGAGTCGATGCCACACGCTCCGGAGATAGACTCGATAGCAGCGTTCGCTTTGGCGTACAGCGCGGCGCCGGCGGGGCTCAATCGGGGGATAGCGCATCTCAAGATAGAGCCGCTGGGCGGTCTGAGCAAGGCGGTAGCCGATGGTATCCGGATGATCTGGGCTGTGGATCTTGAAGACTCGAGGGGGCAGACGGAGCCCTACGGCGTGGTGCTGGACGCGATCACCGGCGAGGTGGTGAGTGTGAAGCGGAACTCGACACCGGACGAAGCCCGCTAACGCGCAACGCGACAGCCGACCGGAATAGGGAGATGTGACGGATCGTGTAGGATTCGGCCGCCAACCATGAGCACGGACGGTTCGGTCCGTTCGCCTCAGTGTGCTGTTCCCACGAGGATCGCGTACGTCGGGCCAGCGCACGCCGCAGATGCGGATCGTGCCACATAGGTCACCGCGCCCTCCTGCCTTCGCGTCGTTGCGCGTCCCATTCCGTCTTGACACCACCGCCGTCGCTCCCTAGCATTCACGCATCGGTGCGAGTTGGAGCATCCCACAGGGGGGCTGTCAGAGAGCCGCCACCCGGTCCCATCACCTCCAACGACATCTACCGCGGCGAGCCATACGACGCCCGGCCGGCAACTCGGCTACCCTTCGCGCCTACGCCGTGCGTACGCCAGGCCTCTCACAGCAAAGCGACAAGGTGAACCGCACATGAAGCATCCGGATTCAAAGACGCTCGACCAGCTCTGGTACGATACAGAAACGCGTGAGACGAGTATCCGTGAAGTCATCACGGACCGTATGGCCGAGTGCCCTCCCTTCGCTATCGACGACCAGATCGTCGCAAGCTACTTCCTTGCGCATCGGACCATGCGCCTGGATGCCGCCGGCGAGGACATCGCCTACCACGCGACGAGCGGCGTCAAGAACGCGCCCCGCGGGTCCCTTCTGGCCGAGTGCACGGCGCAGACTGTTGGCGTCGATGCCTTCGATGCATCGGGTCGTATCGGCCTGATCCACATGGCGTTCCCATTGCGGATGCTGCTGCACTCGGACGGCGCCCTGACCTCCACGGACATACTCCACACTATCGCCGGCCCGATTGTCTTCGACGTCTACGAGAGGCAGGAAGCGAAACTTGTGGCGTTGCAGATTCCCGATAACGTGATCCGAGCCTTTCCCGGGCCGGTGTACGGACCATCGGGGCTGAGGCACCTCACCGGTTTTCCGTTCGGCGAGCCGGCTTTCGGGACGATAGTCAAGCCCACCGCGGGGATCACGCCCGATCAGGTTGGCGAGATGGTCGCTGAGGCTGCAAGGTGTTCGCTGTTCATGTTTGTGAAGGAGGATGAGAACCTCTACCCCGACCTCGACTACTCGCCCGTGGCCGAGCGAACGCGGCGAGCCGTCGCCGCCATCGACCGCGCGAAGGCAGACCGAGACGGCCGCGGCCTGATATTCGCGCCTCACGTCGGTGGCGCACCGCACGAGATACTCGAGACCGTTCACGCCGTTCTAGACGCGGGCGCGACCGGCGTGATGTTCAGCGAAACCTACGCTTACGGCGCCGTCCGGATGGTGCGCGAGGCGACGAAGAACACCGAGGCTCCCCCTGCCATCTACGGCCATAACGCCGGCATCGGCACCCGCACTCGAAGCATCTGGCGAGAGGTGATCGACTTCCGCCAGACCGCGCCGGTCGGATCGGGGCTGCCGTTCTTGAAGCCCTATGGCAGAGAGTGGACGGCATCCGAGGCCGTGCTGTCCCGGCCTCTGCCGGACATTCACCCTGTGATGATCGTGCGCGCCGGAGGATTGGACCAGGGCAACATCTGCATGAACCTGGCCGACGCAGAGGAGCGCAACCTCACCGACAGCATCCTGTTCATGGCCGGTTCGGCGATCAACTCGATCAAGAACGCGGCCGGCAGGAGCGACCCACAATTGGGGAGCGAAGCCATGGTCGAGGCGCTGGAAGTGCATCGGACCGGCGAACTGAGAGACGTGCCGATCGAGGAGCACGTCCCTACGCTCATCGCCATTGCACAGCGCCAAAAACTCAGCGCGTTGGCTGCAGCATTGCGCCAACGGTACCCGCAAGCCGTTCAGTAGGACGACGGAAGAGGACGAGCGATGAAAGTAGTCGAGAAGCCCTGGGGACAGGAGCTATGGGTCGCGCACACGGACAAGTACGCCCTGAAAATCATCGAACTCAAGCGGGGAACACGTTCGAGCCTGCAGTATCACGTTAAGAAGCACGAGCACATCTACGTGGACAGTGGGGTGCTGCGGCTGGAGTGGGAGAACGACCAGGGCGTAATCGAGACGTTCGATCTGAAGCCCGGGGACGTGATCGAGAACAAACCCGGCCGCAAACACCGGGTCACCGCCGTAGAGGACACCAGGCTGATCGAAGTGAGTACGCCCGAATTGGACGATGTTGTCCGCATCGAGGACGACTACAACCGTTGACGACCACAGCGCGAGATTTCGCGTTGGAGAATCCCTACATGGCTCAGAAGATCGTCCTGTTCGGCGCAGGCGCTACCGGACGCGCACACGTGGGCCTGCTCGCGCACCAAGCCGGCTTCGGTCTCGTGCTCGTCGACAAGAACGTCGATCTCATCGAAACGCTGCAAGAGGCCGGCCGCTACACGGTGCACGTGTGCGACGGCAAGGGCTTCGAGGTGGTCGAGGTCTCAGGCTATCGCGCCTATCACTCAGAGCAACGAGAGGAGATCGCACGCGAGATCGTGGACGCCGTACTGGTACTCACCGCAGTATTCGATCCGAACCTGCCGGACGTGGCCCAGACACTAGCGCGCGCGGTGGCCGCGTGCCGCAACGCAGGTCGACGCGACCCTATGAACTGCGTGGCATGTGAGAACATGATGGATAGTTCATCCCAACTCGGCAGCCAGGTCCGAGCCATGCTGGACGAGGACGATCTAGCCTATTGCGACGAGTACTTTGGCTTCCCGGACTGTATGATAAGCCGTGTGGTCCCCCAACCGGAATCGACTCCGCTCGTACTCGTGGCGGAGGACTACAACGAGTGGAGCGCGCATGCCGAAGTATTCAAGGGAGCCAAGCCCTCCGCACTGACGACATTGGAGCTAGTTGATAACCAGACGGCACGTCTGGAGCGCAAGCTGATGATTCACAATGGCGGCCACGCCGTCTGCGGCTACTTCGGGTTTCATCGCCGTCACGAGTACATCCATCAAGCCATCGGCGATCCGGCCGTCGTCGAGCACGTGATGGGAGCGCTGGATGAGATCGGGGAGGTCGTGCGACGCAAGCACGGGTTCTCCGCCGAGTCCATCGACGCCTACAAAGCCGACCTCGGGCGCCGGGGCGCTATCGCCGAGATGCGTGACCAAATACTGCGTGTCGTTCGAGACCCGATCCGTAAGCTGTCCGCCAAAGAGAGACTGGTCGCCCCTGCGATGCTTGCGGTGGAGCACGGACTTCCGCGCAAATGGATCGTGAAGGGCATAGTCGCTGCCATGAAGTATCGCCACCCGGACGATGCTCAATCGTTGGAGCTAGGCGATCGACTGGAACGAGACGGCCTCGTGCCGGTGCTGCAGAACGTGTGCTCCATCGATGAAGACTCCCCGCTGGCCGATGAGATCTCCGAAGCGTGGGGGTCTTGGCAGTGAGGAACACCGCCGATGGTATCGACCATGGAGAGCCCGGCCGCGAACCATGGCATAGGGCGTCTGCGAGCGTTTCACTCAACTGGGAGGAACGTCCTAGCCCTGCTTTCAGCCCGTCCTCATGATTCGCCTCCTCTCCCGGTGCCAACCTAGCCCCTCCGCATCCACTGCTGCCTGACGCCCGCACCCACCACACCATTACATCTCTTTCATCGGCCATTCATCGCATTGTCATGTTTGGCGTTGCGCGTCATCGTAGACTATACTATGTGGCAGAGGGATTGCCGCCGCTGAGGTGGTGTCACGCCGGTACCATGCTCGGCGTACGCGGCGCAAAGGGGAGATACACGCGATGTCTGCCAGAAGCTCGTTCCACCGATACGTATTCGGTCTGCTCGCTTTGCTGTTGGCCTCGACAGCCACGGCCCAGACCAACGTCTCAGGCACCACCAACACCACCACCTGGACCGCAGCCAACCAGCCCTACCGCGTCACAGGCACGATCACAGTCCCCGCAGGCAACACCCTCACCATTGAGCCGGGCGTGGATGTGCTGTTCGATGCGGACGTGCAATTCATCGTGAACGGCAGCCTGCACGCCGTTGGCACAGAGGCTGACAGCATTCGGTTCGTCAAGGGGACCGCAGCGGAGTGGGGTGGGGTCCGTTTGTATTCCGCGGACGGAGATACGAACACGATCCACTTCGCGCGGATCAGTGACGGACGAACCGTGGGTGACAGCAACACCGACCCTAGTCGCTACGGCGGCGGCATTTGTATTGGGCGCTGGCACGACCCTTCGTCACCACAACCCCGTATACGCGCGGGGCTGGCGAATGTCGTGGTCAGTGGCAATCGCGCCTATCTTGGTGGCGGGCTGGCTATGTGCCACGCCGGCGTGACGTTTGCCACCTGCATCATCTCGGACAACTTCGCTGACGGGAATGGCGGGGGGATCGCGGTTGCCGGTGGGTCCCCAACTGGCGGCCGCGCAGACAGCGAACTGATCGCACGTGACTTGCTTGTCATCGGCAACTCGACAAGCTGGTGTGGCGGCGGGCTATATCTCCAGGCCCATGGCGAGGGCACAGTGAAGCTGATGAACTGTACGATGGTGCTGAATACGGCTGGATACAACGGTGGTACGGTGTTTGTGAACGACTACCGCCCGGGGCTGGAGCTTGTCAACTGCATCGTATGGGCGAGCACAGCCCCGACCACTGATGGAGCAGGGCACGATGCTGTCAACTACTACACGCCGGCGACGTCACGCCCAGAGATAGCTTACTCGCTCATCCAGGACGGTTGGCCAGGCGATGGCAACATCGATGCCGATCCGCTCTTCGTGGATGCAGCCAACGGCGACTACCACCTGCAACCCGGCTCGCCTTGTATAGATGCAGGTGATCCCGACAGCCCTCTCGATCCGGACGGCACGCGGGCGGATATGGGCGCGTTCTACTTCCGTCAAGGTGGTCAACTCTCCCTGCCATCGGGCCGGGCGGCGGTCGGAGACTCGGTGACGGTGTCCATCCGCGCCACCGAGGACAGCATCTTCTCCGCAGCGCTGACATTCCTCGTCGATCCCGCCATCATGTCGCCCGACACAACCGGCGGCGCGCCGTTCATCGTGAGCCACGCCTTCGAGGGGCACCCGAACGCGCAGGCCGACTGGAACATTGTCGGCGATACCGTGGTCGTCGCCCTCGCCAGCAACGACTCGCTTGCGCTTCAGGACGAGGTGCTCGTGACGCTGGCGTTCGTCGTG
The DNA here is from genome assembly GCA_964606675.1 of uncultured bacterium. Taxonomy (GTDB): domain Bacteria; phylum Latescibacterota; class MWCZ01; order MWCZ01; family MWCZ01; genus CAZSJP01. The sequence continues at coordinate 492 of CAZSJP010000251.1, read as the reverse complement.
AACCCGGACGCCCCGCTACGCATGACGGTACCGCTGGCCTGGGTGGCCGAGGACACATGGATCAACGGCGAACCGGCGACGGTAACCGACGGCGAGATCGTCACGCGCCACCCCAACCCGGGCGACGCCACGGGCGACGGGACAGTCTCCGCGCTGGACGCCTCGCGCATACTGCAGTACGTCGTCCGCAAACCCGTCGAGATCGACCTGGACGCAGCCGACGTGACCGGCGAGGGAGAGGTGCTGCCGTATGACGCATCCTGGGTGATTCGGAGGGTGATCGAAGGGGCGGTGTTCCCGATCGAAGGTGGCGGGTTGGCGAGGGCCTCGGTGGCACTGCGGAAGTCCGGGTGGGTAGAAGTCGCCAGCGGCTGGACGCTCCACATCCAGGACCCGACGAACATCGAGTCCGGTTCGATCAGGTTGTCCGTCCCGCTCTCCGCGACTGTCACCGACGTTGCCGGCGGCACATTGCTCGAGTACAACCGCGTG
>CAZSJP010000250.1:0-6878 GCA_964606675.1 uncultured bacterium | reverse complement strand
CCCCGCTTCTTTGCACAGAACTCGGCGCGCGTCGTCCGTCGAGAGATCCTCACGGTCCATCACGTGCAAGAGCGCGAACACGTCCAGTTCGCCGTTGCGCGTCGAGTGCTCGACGCCGCTTTGTGGCGACATGCCCATCGACGTGTCGATCGATTTGCCGTTCCGCACCGCGCACAGAGACGCCGATCCTCCGAGGTGGGCCGAGACGAGACGGCAGTCCGAGGCATCGCGTCCGGCAAGTTTCGGAGCGGCCTCCGACACGTACCTGTGCGACGCGCCGTGGTAGCCGTACCTACGAACGCGGTGCTTCTTCGCCCACTCGGCCGGCACACCGTACGTGTAGGCGTAGTCCGGCATCGTCAGGTGGAATGCAGGCTCGAACAGACCGACCCTCGGTAGCGACGGGAACAGCTCGCCCATCTTGCGTATCGCGCTGACGTATGGCGGATTGTGCGTCACGGCAACGCCGTTCATCGCTTCCATCCGCTCGATGACGTCGTCGTCGATCAGGTAGCAGCCGGGCACGTCGTCCAACAGCACGGTCTTGAAGCCCACCGCGCCGTTGTCGTCCAGCGAGCCGACTTCGCTGTTCGGCCCCGAGAGGTCGGCCATCATCCGCGCAATCGCTGCCGCGAAGTCCGGCAGATGCGCCGTGCCCTCGTGGGTGTATCCCCCCGACCCGAACGCCACCGGCGATCCGTCGCTGCCGATGCGCTCGAGCCGACCCTCCGCCACCACCGACTCGGCGGGCATATCCAGAAGTCGGTACTTGAACGACGTGCTTCCTACGTTGACGACCAGAACGAGCATTGATTGTCTCCCCACACTTGGAACGACTCATCCGCGATTCATCGGCCACCGGCCACAAGGGCGAATCGGGTCCGCGCGCTCTATTGGGCGAGGCCCCGACAGGCACATCGAATATGCCGAATTCGTCGCCGATATCCGATGCTTCGACGGCAGTTCGAGCAGCCGTCGGACGGCCGAATCTTGACAGCGCCACCATAATTGTTCATCATTACGATCAAGTTACTAGTCAATCTGCCGCGCAGGCCGTGCCGGGCTATGCCCGGCGGCGGGGCGGCGCGAGACACATCGCCCGCACATGTAGATGGAGAAGCGACATGCCAACGATACAGAATGGTGTCGACGTAGAAGCCCTGACCGCCACGATCGGCGCTCTGACGGAGAAGCCCGAGGACGCACGCGTCACATTCAGCGCGACGACGAAATGGTTCGGAGGGGCGCGGTCGAACACGGAGATCGAGCGCCTACGGGTCGAGCAGCCGGACAAGCCGGGCGAATCGGCCCCGTACGTCGTCCACAGCGACGAACCGACAGTGCTTCTGGGCACCAACACCGCGCCGAACCCGGTCGAGTTGGTGCTGTCGGCGCTCACCTCGTGCCTGGCGGTCGGATACGTCTACAACGCAGCCGCGCGTGGCATCAAGATCGTCGATCTGGAATTCTCAATCGAGGGCGACCTCGACCTGCACGGGTTCCTCGGGATGAAGGAAGATGTCCGCGCCGGGTACGACGGGGTCCAAGTTGTAGCGCACATCTCCGCTGATGCGCCGGAGGAACAGTTGCGGGAACTCTCGGCGCACGTCCAGCGCACGTCGCCCGTGTTGGACATTCTGACCAATTCGGTGCCGGTCACGGTTGAACTGGCCGCGTGAGAGCCCCCGACATATACTGTGCGCCGGCAGCGAACCCGACGATGGGGCTGCTGCCGGCGCGTGGCCCTCAATGCGGGTCCACAGTGGGCGCATGCGACCGGAGCCGGGCACGCGCTACCGCTCGGCACTCACCTCTCTCATCGCCCACTGACGTACGAGCCGTGACTTGAGATCACCTTCCGTGTTGAGCGTGCGGCCGTCCAGTCGGCCGAACGCCGCCGCCAGTTCGGCGACGGGAACGTCGAAACGCGCGCGCAACCCCGGCACCGAGTCGCGCTCGAATGCCCGAACGACCGACTCGACGCCATGGCTCTTCAGATTGCCGAGAACCGACCACGGCCCCAGTTCGGTAATGTTCGCGTAGACGTCGTACCCGGCGGCGACCATGAAGCAGATGGCATCCGCATGCGTGGGCCCGCAGACCGAGTGATCCTCGAGCATGTCTGGGATCAGGTCGCGTTCTTCCCGCCCAAGCAGACCCTCTGCCGATTCGGCACCGGTGTGCTCCATGGTCTTCTCGATCAGGTACGCCGGCACCGCCGCGAGATCGGCCGCCTCCGGCCTCAGGTGCTCGATGTCCCATGCATCTCCGTCCGGAGTCGGCGTGTTGAGGAATACATCGAACTTGCCACCGATCTCCGACACACGATCCTCCAGGTTCATCGATCAGACCAGATCGACGAAATCGGCCAACTCCGGAATAGCGCGTTTCGTGAGGAAGAACTGCCAGCGCGGACGTATGCCGACGGCGAGGCAGCGTTCGGTAGCGAGCAGGTTATCTCGGAACGCACCCTTGCGGCGGACGAACCAGTCGGTAGTCTCCTCCATGCCGAAGAAGGTGATCTGACACGCCTCGGTGCCGATCTCGCGCGCCCATCCGGCGTAGCTCTCGTCGCGCGCCAGGCGCCAGATGCTTAGCAGATCGTATCGTGTCTGCTCGCCGTCGCTTAGCTCGCCCTCCAGCGCGTACAGATCCCTGTAATGCGGAGCGAAGTCCGGCTCGCGGTACCACGTCATGAGTCTGAGCGGAGGCGCGTCCTCGCACGAGTCCGACCAATCGCGGAACTCGGCGAAGACGGACCTGATGTCGTCGACCGACATGCTTCCGTTCGGGCCGCCGCCAAGCCAGCAGTGACGGCATCGTGCCGGGCAGCCGGCGCCGTCTACGGCAACGTAGATGTCTTGTTTGGAGTAGAGTTTGCGGGTGTCTATCGGTGGCACAGCCATACTCCTTGTGACGAAGCATTTCTACACGTAATCCCGTCGTCAACAACGCAGGCAAGAATATCGGGCGAGCCGACTCGGCCTGGCTACGTGCGACGGGCGTGTGTGGCCATGTCTCCTCCATCGTCCGCCGTGCGGCGGACGTTCGAGTCGACTCTGTCGACTCGTCGGTTTGAGCGCTCCGGCTGTCCCCGGCCGCCTGCCGGCGGACGTTCGAGTCGACTTTGTCGACTCGTCTGTTTCTAGTGCGTCAGCTGCTCTCTGCCCGCCTGTCGGCGGACGTTCGAGCCGACTCGAACGTGTCAGCTACCCTTGAGCGCCTGAACCACGCGCCTTGTGACTTCTTCGACGAGCGCGTCGTTCCCGATCGTCGGCTGCTGTTGCTCGGGGGCTCGTGCGGGCTCGGCGACCGTGCCGGGTCCTTGCCCCGGCGGGTACGCGTAGCCGTCATCCGCCACGCAACCGATGTTGGGCGTTGTCACGCCGTAGCGTTCGCGCGCGGCGAGCAGTTCTTCCGCGCGTTCTTTCGTGAATAGCTGGGCGCCACCCAACTGCCTCGCAATGAAGTCGATCTTCGCGAAGTGCTCAACCGTTTCCATCTTGAAGTAGGAATCGAGCACGCCCCGCCCGACGGTGAACACGCCATGGAGCTCCATCAGGAAAGCGTCGGACTGATGGATGTACTCGCGCATCTTGTCCGGCAGCTCGTCGGTGCCTGGCAGGCCGTACTGGGTCAGCGGGATCGTCCCGAGCTGTATGATGACCTCCGGGAGCTTGCACTCGCCGAGGCTGAGGCCCGCCAACGCGTACCCCGTTCCGTACGGCGGGTGGGCGTGCACTACACCCGAGACGTCGCTGCGTTCTTTGTACGCCATCAGGTGCACTTTCATCTCCGATGACGGCTTGCGATCGCCCGCACCTTCGACTTTCTCACCGTCCATGTCGATCACGCACAAGTCGTCGGGAGTGAGCAGCCCTTTGCTCACTCCTGTCGGCGTGCACAGCACTCGCTCGTGATCGACGCGCACGCTGACGTTGCCGTCGTTGGAAGCCACCCAGCCCTTGTTGTAGACGCGGTGGCACACATCGATAACCTGCTGCTTCAACTGAAATAGCGCTGCCATCATCTATCCTCGCCCGAGTGTGAATATCTCGCCCTGATCGCCCTCGACACTGTCGATGATCCCTATCACCAGCGACCGTACCGGCGGATGCGGCAATCCAAGAACCTGCCGCGCTGCCGAGCCTTCCTTGCACACCAGTACCATCTCGCCGGCGCCGGCGCCTGTGGCGTCGACACACACCATCGTGTTGCCGGTGTCGGTGCCGTCGATGTCGACGGGCTGCACAAGCAACAGTTTCGTCGCGTCGTACGCGGAGTGCTTGATCGTCGAGACCAGGCTGCCCACCACGCGGCCGATCGTCATGGCGTCACGCTCTCCGTCGGTAGCATGTCGACCCGGTCGACGATGCCGACAACCGCCACGTCCACCGCCGCAAACGGCGGCTCGATTGCCATGGCGGCCTCACGCGACCCGACCCAATACACCAGGTCGCCCATCCCTGCCGACACGATGTCGATCCCGGCCATCGGCGGACCGGTCGTCTCGCCCGCGGCGTTGAGCGGCTCCATGATGATCAGGCGCACGCCTTGCAGCCGCTCGAGCTTTCGTGTCGCGACGACTGTTCCGATGATCCGTCCTAGCTGCACGTGTTCGCCTTGTATCGCGACGCCGCGATCAGATGATCCGGAAGTAGTCCACCAGAGCGCAGCGGCGCCTCCGGGTGAATGTCGTCGGCGTCGTGATTCCCTCGCCGGTGGGCGACGCGATCGAGTACGACAGCGTCCCTTCGCCGCCCGATCCGTCTCCAGCGCTCGACGGGCCGTTCTTGACGAATATCGTCGTATCGACCAGCCGCGCCATCTTGTCCATGTGCTCGACGTTCTTCGAGTGCATGATCGCCGTGTGCCCGAACCCGTGTTCGGCTTCGAGCGCGAAGTCGATGCCCTGATGCACGTCTCGCACGCGGACTATCGGCACGAACGACGTCATCTGCTCGTGCATCACGAACGCGTGCTCCTTCGGAGTTTCCCCGATCAAGAGCCGCGTCGTCGAGGGCACCGAGATGCCGATGATCTTCGCCAATGCCTCCGCGTCGCGCCCGACGGCCTCGCGGTTCAGGACCGGATGCGCGCAACCGGCGTCGCCACTGAAGACGAAGTCCGCAAGCTGTTCGATCTGCGCCGTGGTAAGCTCGAACGCGCCATTGGCCACCATGCTGCGCTTGAGTTCGTCCGCGACCGTATCGACGACGAAGACCTCTTTTTCCGCGATGCATAGAACGTTGCAATCGAAGGAGGCACCGGCGATGATGCTAACCGCGGCACGGTCGACGTCGGCGGTCTCGTCGACGACCACCGGCGGGTTGCCGGGGCCGGCCGCGATAACCTTCTTGCCCGATCCCATGGCCGCCTTGACGACTCCGGCGCCGCCGGTCACCAGCAGAATCCTGATCTTCGGATGCGTGAACAGGGCGTTCGCGCTCTCGATAGTGGGCTCCGGCGTCGTCGTCACCAGATTCGCGGGTCCGCCGGCTTCCACGATGTAGCGGTTCGCCGTCTGAATGCCGTGCGCGAACACGCGCTTGGCGCCCGGATGGCCGTTGAACACAACTCCGTTACCTGCCACCAGATTGCAGATCGAATTGTTGAGCATCGTCGGCACTGGATGCGTCGAGGGCGTCACCGCGCCGATGACGCCGAACGGAGCCGCTTCCTCGACCGTCAGGCCGTCGTCGCCGGACCATGCCACGGTCTTCAGATCCTCGAACCCCGGAGTCAGTTCGCACACGGACTGATGCTTGATGATCTTGTCCGCGACTCGCCCCATGCCAGTCTCGGCCACGGTCTCCCGGGCAAATAGCTCGGCGTTCTCCGGGCCCACGCGCCTGAGCGCGGCAACGACGGATTTCCGCTTCGCCAGCGGCAGCGATATCCACTCCTTCTGCGCCCTGACAGTCGCGTCGACGGCTTCATCGATCGTTGCGAACACACCGTCGCCAAGCCCCGTCGGGGCCGGCGCGACCCCTTCGCCGGATGCCTGCGAGCCGCCGCCATCGGCAAGCGTGCTCACCACCTGCTCGACGATCTCTCGAACCCGTGCCTCATCTATGTTCACTGATGCCTCCGTCGAGTCGCCTCGCGACTCGTTGGCGTCCACGGCGACGCCGCAGACGATCAACGTAACCTGCCACCGTTACTACTGTCGAGTTACGAAGCAACTCGCTACGCCTCCAGCTCCGCTGGAGACGACGACTTGCGGTAGACCATCTCGCCGCCGATCTCGTAGTGATCCACTATGGCCATGATGACCGTGTCCACCGGACGGTCTTCGGAAGCCGGCGTCAGGCGGGCGGAACTACCGCTCGCGCAAAGCACTACTTCCCCGATACCGGCGCCGACGGCATCCACTGCGACGACGTACGCGCCCTTGCCCTCCGATGTTGCCGGATCGAGCGTCTCGACGACGAGCAGCTTTGTGGAACGAAGCTTCTCGTCCTTCTGCGTCGCGACGACGGTCCCGACGATGCGTCCCATTATCATCGCACGGCCTCGGTTCGTTCGGCGGTCTGGCTACTTGGCGTCTTCCAGCACGCCGCCGGAGACCATCTGGTTCACGTTGTCGTGCGGACGCGGAATGACGTGCACGCTCACGAGTTCGCCCACGCGCTGTGCAGCGGCCGAGCCGGCGTCTGTTGCGGCCTTGACGGCGGCCACGTCGCCACGGAACAGGATCGTGACGAGCCCGCCGCCGACCTTCTCCCACGAAATCAGAGTCACGTTCGCTGCTTTGACAGCGGCGTCGGCAGCTTCGATTGCTGCGACCAGGCCGCGCGTTTCGATCAATCCCAATGCATCACCCATCGTTGGGCTTGCTCCTTCCTGGGTCAGAGTATCGTGTCCGAACGGTTAGA
>CAZSJP010000249.1:6225-6889 GCA_964606675.1 uncultured bacterium | reverse complement strand
TCGTAGATGACGCGTCGCCCCTGCGATCGCAGATAGGCTACGGAGTCCTCGATCAGACGCAGGTTCTCGTCGAGATCGCAACGCAGAACGTCCCGCACGTGAAGGTCCCACGTCTTGCCGAAGATCGTCACGACCTCGGTTTCGACGTCGAGAAGCGTGCGCAATATCGCGTCCTGTTCGACTTCCACGCCGGCTCGCCTCGTACTGCCGAACGCCGTTATCTTGGCATTCTTCCACGACTCTTTCTTGGCGCGTGCGAAGAACTCGACGTCGCCTGGGTTGGTGGGGTTCGGCCACCCGCCCTCTATGTAGCGCACGCCGATCTCATCGAGCCTGCGCGCGATGAGCATCTTGTCATCGACGGAGTACGATATACCCTGCGCCTGCGCTCCGTCGCGCAGGGTCGAGTCATAAACTTCTACTGTTGTTGCAGATGAAGACATCCTATGCCTCCTGTACGGCAAGGGGAACATCCCGGGCTAAAACACAACGAGCGGGGCGCATCGTACACCCCGCCGTCTGTTGGCGAGCCGGCGCATCTTTGGCCCCGGGGTTACGCGATGTCCACCGGACGGCGCACTGTCGTGCCGGCCGGATGAGCTCCTCCTGGCGGACACGGTCCGCCCTGCGGATTGGGTCCGCTCCGTTCTATCACCACGGTGTA
>CAZSJP010000249.1:0-6215 GCA_964606675.1 uncultured bacterium | reverse complement strand
GAGTTCCTCCTTGCTGATCGAATTCGCCGCGATGCCAGCGATCCGCGCCCAATCCGCCAGTATATGTGCGAGAAGTCAGTTCCATATCTCTGCTGAGCCCTGGTTGATGCGTTTCACGCTACGCGCCGTGCGCGCCGTGCGACCGCACCCGAAACTTCGGTCGATGCGATCTCTCCGTCAAGCGATGCACGCGCGCATCAGACTTCCATGATCTCGGCTTCTTTCGCTTCCAACACCCCATCGAGCCGTCTTATCGACTCGTCGGTCAGTTCCTGCACCGACTTCTGAAGTCGGTGGCTTTCGTCTTCGGGCATGCCATCGTTCTTCTCGGCCTTGCGCAGTTCATCGACGGCATCTCGGCGCTCGTTGCGGATGGCGACTCGGCCCGTTTCGGCCATCTTGTGCACCATCTTGACGAACTCTTTGCGGCGTTCCTCGTTCAATGGCGGCACAGCGATGCGGATGACGTTGCCGTCGTTGTTCGGGTTCATCCCGAGGTCCGACGCGACGATAGCCTTCTCAATGGCGGCCACCGTGCTCTTGTCCCACGGCTGAATCACCAGTTGGCTTGCTTCCGGCGCGCTGACGGTGGCAACCTGATTGAGCGGCATCTGCTGTCCGTACGCATCGACCTTGATACTCTCCAGCAGCGCCGGGTTTGCCTTCCCCGTCCGAACGGTCCCAAACTCGTGCGTGGTAGATTCGATGGTCTTCTGCATCCTGGCTCGGGTGCGACGAATCACGTCGGTGTCTGCGGCCATGGGAGTCCTCCTCGCGAAGAATCAGCTCACTCGAGTTCCGATCGGCTTGCCAAGGGCGGCCTCTGAAAGATCGCCGTGGCGTTTCATGTTGAATACAACAATGGGCAGTTTCTCGGCCATGCACAAGCCGATGGCTGTGGCATCCATGACGGCGTAGCCCTGTTGTAGCACTTCCTGGTACGACAGTGTCTCGAACATCTTGGCGCCCGGATTGGACACCGGGTCGGCGTCGAAAATGCCGTCGACTTTCGTGCCCTTCAGTATCGCTTCAGCGCCGATCTCGCTGCCGCGCAAGGCCGCCGCCGTGTCCGTGGTGAAGAAGGGGTTGCCCGTTCCGGCGCCGAAAATCACGACTCGGCCCTTCTCGAGGTGCCTTATGGCGCGACGACGTATGAACGGTTCGGCGACCTCATGCATCGCCAACGCCGTCTGAACGCGCGTGTCGACACCGATCCGCTCCAGAGCCGCCTGCAACGCCAGTGAGTTCATCACCGTTGCCAGCATGCCCATGTAGTCGGCCGTGGCGTTCTCGACGTCGAGCTGCTCGACGATTTCTTTTCCGCGGAAGATGTTTCCCCCGCCAACCACCAGAGCGATCTCAGTGCCGGTGCCGTGCGCCTCGGCTATCTCGCCGGATACGCGCTGCACCTCGGCCGGGTCGATTCCGAAGTCATGGGATCCTTGCAGCGCTTCCCCGGAGAGCTTTATCAGAACGCGGCCGTATCCGGCCATTTGGCATCCCCCGTCAGGCGCCGATCTGGTATCGCGTGAACCGCTTGATTATGATGTTCTCCCTGATCTTCGCGACCGCCTCGGTCACCAGATCTCCCACGGTCTTGGAGTCTTCGCGGATGTAGGCCTGCTCCAGCAGGCACCGTTCTCCGTAGAACTTATTGAGCCGGCCTTCGACGATTTTGTCGAGGATGTGGTCGGGCTTGCCTTCGCCGGCAGCCTGCGCCTTGAGGACGTCTCGCTCGCGTTCTACCTCATCGGCCGGCACGTCGTCGCGGCTAACGTACTCCGGGTCGGATGCGGTAATCTGCATGGCGATGTTCCTGCCCAATTCGAGGAAGTCGTCGGTACGCGCTACGAAGTCGGTCTCGCAGTTGATCTCGACGAGCACACCGACTTGACTTCCCTTATGCACATAACTGAAGACGGCGCCCTGGCTGGCGTCTCTCGTGCTAAGCTTCGCCGACTTGATGGTTCCCTGCTCTCGCAGATGGTCTACGGCCTTGGCGAGGTCGCCGTCGGTCTCGACCAGAGCCTTCTTGCACTCCATCATGCCCGCGCCGGTCTGCTCGCGTAGCTCTTTCACTTGTGCTGCGGTGATGTTCATCCGTGTCCTCACAAAGCCGTAATCTTGAGAAAAGTGTCCGGTGCTACTACTCCGCGGCGGGTTCCGCCGGAGCTGCCGGCGCCGCTGGAGCCTCTGGAGCCTCTGGAGCCTCTGGAGCTGGAGCTGCCGGTGCTGGAGCTGCTGGTGCCACCGGAGCTGCGCCCTCGGCCATCTCCAACTCTTCTTTCGCCTCGGCGCCGCCGTGGGTCCCTTCCAGCGTCGCATCGGCAAGCGCACCGATGATCAGGCTGATCGACCTGATGGCATCGTCGTTGCCCGGTATCGGGTAGGTGATGACGTCGGGATCGCTGTTGGTGTCGACAATCGCGAAGATCGGGATCTTCAGGTTGCGTGCCTCCGCAACCGCGATGTGTTCCTTCTTCGTGTCGACAACTACCAGTGCTCCGGGCAGACGTCCCATCTTGCGTATGCCGCCAAGGACTTCCTGCAAACGGGCGCGCGCCGACTCGAGCCGCAGACCTTCCTTCTTCGTCAATTTCTCGACAGTGCCGTCGTCGGCCATCCTATCCAGATCGTCGAGCCGCTTGATGCTCTGTCGTATGGTTTGGTAGTTCGTGAGCATGCCGCCGAGCCATCGGCTGATGACGTGGAAGCTGCCACACCGCTCGGCCTGCTCACTGACGATCTGCCGGGCCTGCCGCTTGGTGCCGACGAACAGAACGGGCCGCCCGGATGCCGCGATCTCCGCCATCGCGTCGCACGCTCGGTCGAGAAGTTGCTGAGTCTTGCTGAGATCGAGGATGTGGATGCCGTTGCGCTCCATGAAAATGTAGCGCCCCATCTTCGGGTTCCACCGGCGGGTCTGATGCCCGAAATGGACCCCGGCCTCCAGCAGGTCTTTCATCTCTACGCGTGCCAATTGCCACCTCCAGATAGTCGTTAGCCTCCACGGGTCTCCACACTCCGACTCACCTGCAACCGGACGGCAAGCATGCACGACCGGCCACGGGACGACGTCGGGGAGATATCCGTGTGTGAGTTAACACGCATCTTCGCCCGGGCCTCGGCGCTCTTCCGTCGGGCGCCGAACTTGGGTGTAGCGCGTGTTTCATTGCCCGTCCGCCACAGGCGACCCGAAGCGGACGCAGATGCCAAACCGGAAACTAAGTGGCGGCGCTGTCGGGGCCTACGGCACCGCCCGCCGCGCTCTCTAGCGCTTCGAGAACTGGAACTTCTTGCGGGCGCCGGGCTGACCGTACTTTTTGCGCTCGACCATTCGCGGGTCGCGCGTCAGAAGGCCGGCGGCTTTGAGCACCGGGCGCAGCTCGGGGTTGTACTGCAGCAGCGCGCGCGAGACGCCGAGCCTGACTGCGCCGGCCTGGCCGCTGAGGCCACCGCCGCGGCACGTAGCGATCACGTCAAGCGAGTCGGCGGTTTCCGTCAGCTTGAGCGGCTGCTCGAGCACCATGACGAGCGTCGGGCGAGCGAGGTACACACTCGCCGGCGTTGAGTTGATGGTAATCTGCCCGGACCCCGGGACCAGACGAACCGACGCCATCGAGTTCTTGCGGCGACCGGTTGCCCTGTAGACTGGACCTTCCATAGAACGACCCGTTTCTCCTGTTCGTGGCCGCTCGGAGTATCAGTCCGAACGGCTACATGGTTCCGTCAGGCTTCCGGCAACGGCTGCGGCGTCTGCCCGGCGTGAGGATGGTTTTCGTCGGCGTAAACGCGCAGCTTCCGCAACATCGCGTGCCCGAGTTTCGTCTTGGGCAGCATGCCTTTCACCGCGATCTCTATCACCTTGGCCGGGTTCTTCTCAAGAAGGTCCCGCAAGGGCGTGAACCTGCCGCCGCCCGGATAGCCGGTGTGGCGGAAATAGGTCTTCTGATCCAGCTTGTTGCCCGTAAGCCGTATCTTGGCCGCGTTCATCACGATGACCGAATCGCCGAGGTCCAGATGCGGTGTGAAATCCGGGCGGTGTTTGCCGCGCAGAACCGATGCGATTCGGCTGGCCAAGCGCCCGAGAACCTGATCATCCGCGTCCACGATGTACCAGGACTGGCTGGTTTCCTTGGCGCTGACCGAGTACGTGCCTTTGCCGTATGTCAGCATGTTTGACTCCACTATGATACGGTTCACCGAGGCGCGGGACGCCCCCGAATATGCCGCATGCGTGATTGAAGAAGACAGATTTTAAAATGTAACGGTCGGATGCCCCGGTTGTCAAGCCCGCCGACGCCAGGCGGGGCCTCAAGAGCGACCGTTGCGGCGCTCCATGTGGCCGACGAATCTGTCGAAGAGATACCGAGCGTCGTGCGGCCCAGGCGAGGCTTCGGGGTGATACTGCACGCCGAAGACCGGCAACTCACCGTGCCGAAGGCCTTCCACGGTCATGTCATTCAGATTCAGGTGCGTCACTTCGACGTCCGGCCCGAGCGTCGCAGGCTCGATCGCGAAGCCGTGATTCTGCGACGTGATCTCGACCTTGCCCGTCGAAAGGTCCTTCACGGGCTGGTTCGCTCCGCGATGTCCGAACTTCAGCTTGTAACTGTCGCCTCCCATCGCCAGGCCCATGATCTGCATGCCAAGACATATCCCGAAGATCGGCAGCCCGGACCTCTTGCTCTCGTCGACCAGGCTTCGCGTCGCGTCGATGCCGTACGTGACGGCGCCTGGGTCGCCGGGGCCGTTGCTGAGGAACACGCCGTCCGGTTCGAGTGCCAGCACGTCGGCCGCAGTGGCGTTGCCGGGCACGACCGTCACGCGGCATCCGTGTCCGACGAGCAGGCGCAGGATGTTCTCCTTCACGCCGAAATCGAACGCGACGACGTGATGCCGCGCTTCGGGAGGCGCCTGCTCACGAGCCGTGTCGACGTCGAAGACGCCGCCTTCCCATCGGTCGGCAGTCTTTCTGGTTACGATGGGAACGCAATCGAGGCCCGTCATGCCCGACCATGCTCGCGCCTGACCGACCAGATCGTCCGGCTTCACGTCGCCGGTTCCGATGCAGCCGCGCGGCGTGCCCTGCGTGCGCAGGCGTCGCGTCAACGCTCGCGTGTCGACTCCCTCGATCCCCACGATGCCGTATTCGGCGATCCACTCGCCCAGCGGCTTGGTCATGCGCCAGTTGCTCGGGCTGGAGCAGTACTCCTTGACTACGAAGCCGTCCACCCATGGGCGCTTGGACTCCAGGTCGTCGTCGTTGACGCCGTAGTTGCCGATGAGCGGATACGTCATCGTCACGATCTGCCGCGCGTACGAGGGATCGGTGATGATCTCCTGATAGCCGGCCATCGACGTGTTGAAGACGACCTCGCCGACCGTCGTCCCCGACGCACCGAAAGAGGCGCCTTCGTATACGGTGCCGTCTTCGAGCGCCAGATATGCGGGTTCTCGTGTCATCCGGATTCAGTCCCTATCGTTCTGTTGTGCGCGCGACTCTTTCGAGTGCGAACGCCGTGAAGTCGCCCTGCAAGAAGCGCATGAACGCCAGCGTCCTATCGAGGACACTCGACAGGGCGGCCCTGTCGGTCTCAGATCGCAATATGTGTAGCGCGTGCCTCAGCCAGTGGGATCGCATCGCCGCCGGCATCGACCGCCATTCGTCGCTCGAGAGCGGCCCCGCTGCCGACTCGTATAGACCGATCATCGCCTCGGCACGAGCGAGCGACAGACTCTCTCGCCCGCCAGAGTGAACGTCGTCATCTCTGTCGCTGCAGAACGCCAGGAGCACGTCGGCCAGGTCGTCCGATCGCAAGCCGAGGTGGACCCAATCGAAGTCCGTCAGTGCGACAATGCGCCCGTCGTCGGCGAGCCAGTTGCCGCGCCATACATCCCCGTGCAACGTCCGCAGAGCGGGCCCTTGCTTGGTCGTTGGCTTCGCCAACGACATGCGCGAAACGCAGGACGCTTCTTCGGCGATCAGCACCTCCAGCTCGTCGCCATCGAGCCTCGCCGTTCGCACTTTCGCGACCACTTCCGAGCCATGCTCGGCGATTCGGTCCGCTTCGTACCACCCGTAGTAGCCGTCCGGCAGGAGATCGTTCGGCAGCAGGTGCATGATCGCGACCTGCTCCGCCGCTTCGAGTGCAGCGTCGTCCGTCGCCCCGGCCGGCGGCACGGCGTCGATGAACTCATGCACTTCGGCCACG
>CAZSJP010000248.1:0-6890 GCA_964606675.1 uncultured bacterium | reverse complement strand
GAACTCTTCAGGCGGGGGCGCGCCAGTAGCAGCCCGACGTTGTACGCGGCAATCGACAGACCGACCACCGCGATCGCTCGACCGGGCAGGCCGACATCCACGACGATGCAGCACAGGCCGATGAACGTGGCCAGAGAGGCGGCCAACCAGCGAAGCGTCGCAAGCCACGCGAGGCGCCCGGCGAGTTCGCCCTCAAGAGGAAGGACGTAGCGTGCCGGCGATTCCGGCTCAGCGGGTGTAGTATGCCCGTTCGGAGGTGGCTCTCGTGCGGAGCGCACGTCTGCCCTCCTGCCTATTTGTCTACCGGTTGCCTCAGCAGCGAAGCGATCTGCTCAAGAAGCACGGTCGGCTGGATCGGCTTCTCGACGAACGAGTCGACTGGGAGGAACTCGCCGTCGGCTTCAGGTGCGAACTTCATGCCCTTGATCTTGCCAATGCCCGTGACCATCAAGATAGGCAGCGGACACACAGCGGCCAACTCGGAACCGGCCGGCGGACTCTTGATCTGGTACGCCATGTGGAAGCCGACGGTGTCATGCTCCATCATGACATCCAGAACGACCATATCGGGTTTCTGGGTCACGACTGCATCAAGTCCCTCTTCGGCCGATCCCGCGCTCACCACTTCGTAGCCGTTGCCCTCTAGCACCAACTGCATGGCGTCCACGATGTCCGGATCGTCATCTACCAGTAAAATCTTCGCCTTAGCCATTATTGCGATCTCCTTGGTGACTCCCCAATTCACTCAAAATCATACCTATGGTCTCATCGACAGCTTTTCTGCCGCTGTCGGAGAGCCTATCCCCGGCAGCGATACTGTCAGGTTCGATGCCATACACCGCAATCGGTGGCAGAGCGCCGACCCGACGCCCCAGTTCAAGGACACCCATCAGTGGTGTCTCGTGAAACCCGAGGCCCTCGCCGTCCGCGCCCGACGTGACCGAATCCGGGCTGAATCGCCTCACGGTGCCCGGCGCCTTGCCCATCTTGGCGGCGTCCACGATGATCGCGAGTTGCCGCCCCTCAAGCCAATCGAGGATCGACAGACCTGCCAGGCCCCCATCGATCGCTTCCACGCCGGGTGGCAGGTCGCGCGCCTCCAGGCCCTGCGCCACTCGCGGTCCGACCCCGTCGTCGCCCATCAGCAGATTGCCCACGCCGATCACCACGACAGGCGCAGTACGTGGTGATGATACAACGTCCACAGCGTGCTCTCCGTTCGCAAGCAGCAGCGCACTATTCAACGAACTCGACGTTCAGCATGTGCACCGAACACGATATACATGGATCGTAGGCTCGCACCAGCATCTCCATCGAAAGCTTGATCTCGTCCTTCGGCTTGTCGATTATGCCCGGTGCGAGCGCACGCAGATCCGCGTCTATGTTTGCCAGATTCTGCCCGGTCGGGATGATGCAATCGGCATTGACGATGGTCCCCGCGTCGTCCAGTTCGTAGTTGTGGAAGAGTATGCCGCGCGGCACCTCGACGGCGCCAACGCCGCTCCCGGCGCGAAGCGCGATGGGTCGCTGCTCCTCGGCTAGCCCGGTCTCAATCGTCTCGTCGATAAGCCGAATCGCGTCGTATGCGCAGTGGACGACCTCGACCACCTGCGCGACGCTGATGTGGTAGGGCTTGTAGCACGGCACCTTCATCCCGAGCGCATCGGCCGCTTCGCGCGCCTTCGGATGCAGCTTGTCGAAGTTGTTGTTGAGCCTGGCCAGGGCGCCCACCATGTACGAATCGCGCAGGTGGCGCGTATGCTTGGCAGTCGAGTGCTCCACGACGTGCTCGTTGGTGACTTCCCGATACTGAGATGGCATCAGCCGCGGGCCGTCGCTGCTGACGATATCTCCGTCGTAGAGCGCGAACTCGTCGGTGCCCCCGAGCGAGACGTATTCGGTCTCTCGCTCGAAATCCGGCCAGTCCAGCCCCGAGCAGATGTCGACGGTCGTCTCCACGTCCGGCACCGCCTTCTCCAGACGCTCGCGGGCGTCGATCAGGCGGTCGATGCTCGGCAGAGACGTGAAGCCGTCGACTTTCGGCGTGATGCCGTGTATGTGCCGCCCCGTGATCGCGCCCGTTACGTCGTTGGCCAGCTTCTTCAGCCGGAGGGCCATCACGACGACGTCTTTGTGCGTCTCAATCAGCGGGAACACGCTTCCGAGGCCGAAGAAGTCTGGAACTGCTAGGAAGAAGACGTGCAGAACGTGGCTCTGCAGGAACTCGCCGTGAAGAGCGATCTTCCTGAGCCTCACCGTCTGATCGGATGGGACGATGCCTAGCGCCGCTTCGGATGCGCGAAGCGAGGCCATGGTGTGCCCTGTCGAGCAGATGCCGCAGATGCGACACGTGATGTGGGCGGCCTCGTCGTAGCTGCGGCCCTGCAACATCGCCTCGAAGAACCGTGGCGACTCGGCGATGTCGAGTCGCACCGTCTCGACTTCGCCATTCGTCACGTTGAGGCGGATATCGCCGTGGCCTTCGACGCGCGTGATGTGCTCGACGTGCATGTCGATGTCGGCTCTCTCGCTCATGTATCACCTCGTTAGCGGGCGCCGATGCTGCCGGCACCCTCGTGTAGTCGACCAGAACGCCTTGGGCGCTAGCTGCTCTTCGGGGCCAGTCGGCGCTCGACGCGTGAGTAGTTGCCGAACATGCCGAACCGGTCCAGGATGTCCTTGACGCTCAGCCCCGACTCGGCAAGGACGTCGGCTTGAGCATCGACGTTGGGATTCGAGATCAGCCCCCGGCATCCCTCGCACGCCTGGCCCAGCGTCGGACACGCAACGTCGCACCCGGCCCTAACCACCGGACCGAGGCATATCTGCCCCTGCTGGAACAAGCAAACGTTCTCCTTTAGCTTGCATTCCATGCACTGGGGGTAGTCCTTGATGCGCGGCGTCTGTCCGGTTAACAGGGCCTTGACTACCGACAGGAACTCGTCGCCGCCGATCGGGCATCCGTGCAGTTCGTAGTCGACCGACACGCACGCACTGAGTGGGCGCGCAGGGATTGTGTCGGTCCAATAGTGCGCTCTATCGCCATAGACCGCCGCGCGCAGTTCCTCTTCGACGCGTCGGTTCTTCATGGCGTTGACGCCACCTATCGTGGCGCAAGCACCGATGGCGATGAGAAGGTCGCACCTCCGGCGAATGTCCTCGAGGCGCGGTATCTCCGATTCGCGAGTTACGCTGCCCTCGACGAACGCTATCGTCATGTGGTCGGCCGTGTCATCCATTATCTCGCGCCCCTCGACGATGTCGACGAGGGCGAGGATATCCAAGAGTTGGTCCTCCAGCTCCAGGACTTGCAGCTTGCAGCCCTCACAGCACGAGAACTCGAAGAATCCTACAGTGGGTTTCACCCTATTCCTCCGACAATCAGGCCCTCGCGAGGCCGGTAGCGGCCTCAAACGGCCTCGGTCAATCTGCCGGCCTGGCTGTAGCTGAATACCGGCCCTTCCTGACATACGTACACGCCGTTGATCTGGCAATGCCCGCACTTACCCACGCCGCATTTCATGCGACGTTCGAGGCTCATCCGTATACTTCGGTGTGGCATGCCCTTCTGGAGCAGCTCCAAGAGCACGAACTTGTACATGACCGGCGGACCGACTATGAACGCGGCTGTGTTCTCGACGTCGAGGCTGAGGTCCGTCATCTGCGTAGTAACAACGCCCACCGGCCCGCTCCACGTCTCGTCGGCCATGTCGACGGTTATGCGGCAATCGGCGCCGGCTGCGCGCCACCGTTCTATTTCGTCGGGGAACAGAAGGTCCGCTCGGTCTTTCGCGCCATAGATCACCGTGACGTTGCCATAGCGTGCCGGGTCGTTCATAACCTCGCCGATCAGCGACCGCAGAGGGACAATTCCGATCCCACCGGCGACGAACAAGAGGTCTTTGCCCGTAAGTTCGTCGGCGTCCGCGCCATGGCCGAACGGCCCGCGTATGCCGACCGAATCGCCGGCAGACAGCTTGTGCAACGCGTTGGTCACGTTGCCTGTCGCCCTGATGCACAGTTCGAACTCATCGGCCACGTGCGGCGGCGAGGAAACGGATATCGGCGCCTCACCGATCCCGAGCAACGATACCTCGACGAATTGCATCGGATCGTGCCCCAGAGGCCTGCCATCCGGAAGCCGGAGCTTGAACAGCTTCTCGAATGGCGTAACCATCCGGGCCTCAAGTATGTCGGCCTGTTCCGGCAAGTAGAGAGATTCGGTCATGTCGAGAGTTCCCCCCGCGCCTGTGCAGCGGTCTGGGCCAGCGTGTTGATTGTCGTCTTCGGATCGATGTGGGCCAGGCATTGGCGCGCACACCGTCCGCATCCCACGCAATGGGACCGCCCGGTGCGTGTGTATTGGTAGTTGAACTTGCGCGACAGCCTGTGGCGCGCCCGGTCGCGCCGTTCTTCCCGGAAGTTCTCGCCGCTCGCGATGGCCGCGAACTCATCGAGTTGGCAACTGTCCCACGTGCGGGTGCGCTCGCCGTCTTCGAGGTTGAACTGCAAATCGTCCGCGACGTCGAAGCAGTAGCAGGTCGGACAAACGTTCGTGCACGATCCGCACGACAGGCACTTCCGGCCCAGTTCCTCCCAATGCGCGCTATCTGCCTCGCTCGCGAACAACAGCGGCGCCTCAGACACGGGAATCGTGAGCTGTTCGGGAAACCGGCCCCGGCGGTCGGCATGGTACGCGGCCAACTTGGCCTGCCCACCGTTGGTGAGCATGCTGCCGGCGTCCTTCATGAGAAGGTCGCCGGCAGGCGAGCCCGTCTCGACGACGATATCCGTCTCGCTGACTTCGCGGATGAATAAGTCGTAGCCGTAGTCTGGGTCGAGGCTGTCGACGCTCTCGCAGAAACTGAACTCGTCGCAAGGGTGCTGGCAGTCCCAACCAATTATGGTCGTGTGCTCGCGACGCGACCGAAAGTAGGGGTCGTCGCTGCCGCTCGCCATCCGCTCTGTCAGAATCGCCAGACTCGTTATGTCGCACGGCCTGACGCCGAAGAGCACTACGTCCTCGGCTTCCTCGACGACCTCCGCCTTGCCGGTGCTGCGGTTGAACCGCAACAGCGCCTCGAACTGAGGTAGCAGGTATTTCTTCGGCGGCAGCGCTGTGGGCCGGTAGTCGCGCGGGACGTCATCGATGCTGCTCAGCCGATCGAACTTGTAGTACCCCGGTGCGTGCTCGACGACTCCCATGACTTTGCGAGTCGATATCAGGCCCTCCATCAGGGCCCAGAACTCGTTTCGAGGCAGGACTTTCTTCATCAGGGACCTCTCTTGCGCTCGCACATTCCATGGGCCACCCGTCACGCCATGCCGGGCCGCGTCGAGAGCGACCGAGAACGCCCGCACTCCGGCGCGATTCGCGCAATGCGTGCATGTTCTGACGTTCGGGGGCTGGTATAGGTGTGCCGGCTGGAAGTTGGGAACCGGGGAAAGCAGATGCTTCGACAGGATCCGCGCCCAAGGCGACGCTCGCCTCGCTGCTACTTGCATACAAAGAGCGTGCCAACAGGGGTGGCAGAGGGAGGACGTTCAGAGCTACACAACACTTACGGACTGTGGGAGTGTCGGAGGCAAGCAGCCAGGCTTACGGTTTTGTCATACCTGAGCGACATTACCGACGACATACGATGAACGTGACCAGCCAGTCAGCAAATTCGGGGTAGCTGCTCGCCTGAAAGCATGTCGACGATGCGAGAGCCGCCGATAGCGGTATCTGCAACGACGAGGCCCGCGGATTCGTCTGTTACAACGCCTATCCGCGCTGCGTCGGCGCCGAGCGGGTGGCTGCAGAGAGCGTCGAAGGCCGCGTCGGCGTGGTCGGCTCGGACCACGAACACTGCCTTGCCCTCGTTGGCAACGTAGAACGGGTCGAAGCCCAGCGTATCGCAGAATGCTCGGACCGGGTCCGACACAGGTACTGCCGCCTCATCGAGCCGGATGCCGTAGTCCTGTCCTTCGGCTAGCTCGTTGAGCACCGTCGCGACCCCTCCCCTGGTGGCATCCCGCATGAACTTCACTCCCGGACACGCAAGCAGCACGCCGCCGATGATGTCCGCGAGAGGAGCGCAGTCGCTCCTGAGGTCGGTCTCCAGCCCCTCCCTCGCTGCCATGACCGCTGCGCCATGGTCGCCGATGGTGCCGTTGACGAGCACTACGTCGCCAGGCGCGATCGGTTCGTCGAGCAACGGCGATGGGTCGAGGAACCATCCGATCCCGCTCGTGTTGATGAAGATCCCATCGGCATCGCCCCGGCCGACAACTTTGGTATCGCCGGTTGCGATCTCCACCTCGGCGTCGTCGGCCGTTCGCCGCATCGACTCGAGCAGCTCCTCCAGCAGCCGGAGGTTGAAGCCCTCCTCGATCACCAGCGCACAACTGATGGCACGGGGCACCGCGCCCATGACCGCAATGTCGTTGACGGTGCCACTCACCGCCAGCGAGCCAATGTCGCCGCCGGGGAACTCGACGGGGTTCACAACGTACGTGTCGGTCGTGAAAGCCAGCCACGCCCCTTCGACAGACAGGAGAGCGGCGTCATCGTAGGCCGGGAGTACCTTGTTGCTGAGAATGCGGCCGATGGTTTCGCGTATCAGTCGGTGAGACTGTCGGCCACCTGAGCCGTGCCCGAGTAGTACCACGTCATCCGTCATATCGGACGATTGCCCCCCATGCTGCGATCAGCCGGCGACCCGGTTTCGGTCGGGCCGCCAAGCGTATTCGTTCTGCTCGACGCCAGCCACTACCGCTAGAATGTAGCACCGATTAGCTGTTCTCGGGCATCCGGCCGAGCGCTCACTACCTACTGCACTCCTAACGCAGTAGCACGACTCGGCTGGCGAGCGTGCCATGTTCGGTGACAATGCGTATGACGTACA
>CAZSJP010000247.1:0-6894 GCA_964606675.1 uncultured bacterium | reverse complement strand
GGGCCGACACTCGACGGAGGGACGAACGATGGCGCAGCGACTGGAGAGAGAGACCTGGGAAGACATCATCAAGCGCATCGTCAAGACGACTCGGAAGCATGTTCGGGCGCTGAGCGATGGAGGCGAGCGACGCAAGCTTCTCGATCTCTGCAACGAGCGCGTGTACCATCACCAGTTCTCATCTTATCTCCACGAGTGGTGGATGGAGCAAGGCGCGAACATCTGGGATGCACCCACGCTAGAGCCCGAGGCCCCAACCGAAGGCGAGTTCAGCTGGGGCCCTCTGAGCGAGAAACCCATCTCCTGTGCTGAAGCAGAGGCGCTGAAGCCACGTGTCCTGAAGGGACAAAGGGGGAACCATGACTTCCTACTGCGGACGGATCCCTCTGTTCGGATCGAGTGGAAGGGGCCGCTGATGTACACGGCGCAGGACATGGCGGAAGTCTGCCTCAAGCTGTTGCACACGGTTGATACTGCTGACCCCAAGCTGATATTCGCCATTCTTCTGAGCTCCAAGACCGGGGGCAGAAGCCATCTGGATGCCATCCGGGACCGTTTCCTGGATGGCCTTCGGTTCTCCCTCTGCATGCTCGGGTCTCATGACGTCGCGGACCAGAACCTGTTCGCCTATCTGGTGACGATAGGCGACGAGTCGGAAAGAGGGAACGACCTGATTCAGACATGTCACTGGGGCAGGGTTACGTCGTTGGACGCCGAGAAGCACGACAACTGGGTGCCGCGCAGGATGGACCTCTAGCGGTGTCGGCGAGTACCGCCAAGCTGCCGGATGCAACACGACAGAACACACAAGGGGCGGAGTCCTCGCAGGGAACTCGTAGCATCCGCTAACGCGTCGTACCCTGCGGGCACGTTGGGGGATTCCTTCGGAATCCCCGGGAATGCCGTTGTGTTGTCGAAACCTGGTGATGTACAGGGCCACGTCGCCCACTAGGACCGGGGAGGGTCGGGCACGATTCCCCGAACGTCCGCGAAGCGGGCGACGCACACTACGGATAGGGAGCGCTCGCATGAGTAAGATACGGAAGTGGGCGAGCGTGACGGCGGGCGGCCTGCTGGCGGTCGTCATGCTGTTCGCGGCGCTCGCGTACGTCGCGGCCGGCGCGCGGCTGAACCGCGTGTACGACGTTGATGCATCGGATGTCGCCATCCCCGGCGATCCGGCCTCGATCGCGCACGGGCGGCACATCCTCCTGACGCGCGGGTGTCCCGAGTGCCATGGCGGCGACCTCTCCGGCCGGGTGTACGTGGATATCCCCGTCACCGTCCGCATCGTCGGCACCAACCTCACGAGTGGAAGCGGCAGCGCGGTTGTTGGCTACACGGACGCCGACTGGGTGCGAGCGATCAGGAACGGGCTGGAACCCGACGGGACGCCCCTCATGGCGATGCCCTCCGACGAGTATTACCACCTTGGCGACGCGGACCTGGGCGCCCTCATCGCGTACCTGAAGCAGGCGCCGCCCGTCGACAACGAGTTGCCGAAGACGACGCTCAAGCTGCTCGGACGGATAGCGGCTTACGTCGGCGAGGCGCCGAACCTGATCGCGGCGGAACGCATCGACCACGACGCTCCTCGCGCACCGGTTCCGAGCCCGGGTCGCACGGCTGAATACGGACGGTACCTTAGCCGCGCATGCATCGGCTGCCACGGCCCGGACCTGATGGGCGCGCCGCCCGTTGCGCCGGGACGACCGCCCGCTCCCGGCCTCGACATAGTCGCTTCGTGGCAGAAGGAGGAGTTCATGAGCGCGATGCGCACGGGCGTGACACCGTTCGGGGATATCTGGAACCCGACGTACATGCCGTGGCCCTATTTCGCCAACTTCACCGACGACGAGTTGTGGGCCATCTGCGAGCACCTGAGCGTCGTCCGCTGACGCGGACGTTGGGAGATTCCGTTGTTTCGTCGAAACGTGGTGATGTACAGGGCCACGTCGCCCACTTGGACGGGGGGTAATCCGTCGGGATTCCCCAGACGTCCGCCTCGCCGTCTTCAGCGGCGAAGCGGACGATGCCGATGTAGCGACGAAACGTCATGGGGCTACCTGACCAACAGCATCTTCCTCACGAGCGCCCCCTCCGCGGTCGTGAGGCGGAACAGATACACGCCACTCGACACCCGAAGGCCGTGTGCGTCGCGACCATCCCACACGACGCGGTGCGTACCGCCGCCCATCCGGCGCTCGACGAGCGTTCGCACAAGCTGGCCGGTTGCGTTGTACACCGCCAGGTGGGCCACGCCGGGAACCGGCAGATCGAAGCGGATCGTTGTGCTGGGGTTGAACGGGTTCGGGATGTTCTGGGCGAGGTCGAATCGGGCGGGCGACCGCGGATTCGCTACCGCAACCGCTTTGCCGTAGGGCGAGGCAAACGCTCCCATGTCGGCAACCGAGCTGTCGGGGTCCAATGGGCTGCTCGGGTCGCCGGAATCGATACTTGGCGAGCCCGGCTGCAGACGGTAGTCGCCGTTCGCCATGTCCACGAAGAGCGGGTCTGCGCTGATGTTGGTCTCACCGGTGACAACGTGGCCTGTGTTCGAGAAGAACAGGGCGACCCCTTGACCCGAGGCAGCGCCTGAAGCCCTCGTATCGATAACGCCATTGCCCCATACGATGCAGTTGGTGGCCGCAACACGACTCCAGTCGGCGAGTATTCCCGCTCCGAAATCCGGCGCGGCGTTCTGCACGATCGTGCACCTGTCCAGGATGAGCGAGGACTCGTTCCTGGCCTTGATGCCTCCCCCGCTGGAGCTGCCCGAGTTGCGGGCGATGACGCAGCTCGCGATGGTTGCTGCCGCGTACTCGGCGAAGATGCCACCGGCGTGGTCGGCCGCGTTGTCCGCGATGACGCAGTCGGAGATGGAGACGTTACCGACACGGAACAGGTTCACGCCGCCGCCGATCACCGCGCTGTTGTTGGTGAAGGTGCAGTTGCTGATGGTGGCCACGCGAATCTGCCTCACCGCGATGCCCCCGTAGAATCCCGTGTTA
Source organism: uncultured bacterium (assembly GCA_964606675.1). Taxonomy (GTDB): domain Bacteria; phylum Latescibacterota; class MWCZ01; order MWCZ01; family MWCZ01; genus CAZSJP01. Next base: position 3,883 of record CAZSJP010000247.1, on the reverse strand, counting down.
TCGCTTACCACCGAATGATCGATCACTATGCCGGGCAGACCGGCATCGTCGCCACGTACGACCAACGGGGCGCGCTTTCTGTAGATTTCACCATCGACGCCGCTTATCCTCACGTAAGAAAGCACATTCGTTGCGGTCGAGTCCGTGCTTTCGATCAGCACGCCCTGCCATTTTCCGGAGAAACCTGGGAGCAGCCGAATGCTATCGACCTCCGTCCCTGTTGCCTGTATGTTGCCGTTGACGTCGAGCACAGCATTGGCGTCGAATATGAGGTCCACGCCCGGGTCGATGAACAGCGTCTCGTCGGCGGGGACGAAGATGTCGCTAAGGACGGTGTAGGGGCTGTTCGCGCCTATCAGCCTGCCCGAGACCAAGCCCGAGAGCGTCGCACCCATCCCGCGGAGAACTACCTCGATAGTCGGGAGATACGGGTCGGAGGTGCTGATGACTGCGGCAGCCGTGACCCGGCGAGCTGACGAGTACCGCACCGCGACCTCGATACTGTCGCCGGGGGCAAGCGTCAGGGGGAGCGTCAGCGCTGTGGAAAAGCGCTCGGGGAATACGATCCCGGTAACCTCGAGATCCGCCCAGCCGGTGTTGTGCAGCGTTAGCGATCCCTGACGCTGGTTGGACACGATCAGCATGGTGCGTGATATCTCGACACGGGGGACCGGGGGTCGAGACACTCGCGTTCCGGTGACTCCCATGTCTGTGGTCGTACCGTCTGCCTCCAACCACAAAGGATCCCCTGCGTCGATGCACGGCGACCCCGCGCCCAGGCTGTAGTCTCCGGCAGACGCACCCACGAACAGGGGATCGGCATCGATGTTGCCCACGCCCGTCCATCCGCCCTCGATGTCGGAGTACGTGGCGGCAACCGAAGCCTCTGCAGCGCCCGGAGGGCCCTGCGTCGGCGAGCTGAATGAGAGTTGGGCGGGGGTGTTGTCTCGCACGATGCAACTGGTGAGCACCGCACCACCGGACGAGCTGTACACCCCGGCGGTTCCGGCAGGGCCGGTGTTGCCGACGATCGTGCAGTTCGTCAGCTCAGTCGGGATGGGTCCGCGAATGCCGATGATGACGCCGCTGCCACCACCCCCCGCGCTGTTCCCGACAATCGTGCAGTTGGAGAACGCGGCTCTGCACGTTGCGCCGCTCGGGTAGTCATTGGCTATGAACACTCCGCCTCCCAGGCCGTCTGTCGAATTGCCTTCAAGGACACAGTTCGTCACGGTCAGGTTCACTGGGACGGTCACCGGTAGGGGGTCATCGGCATAGGGTAGAGGTGCATAAAGACCATCGTCGGCGATAGCCGAGATACCCCCGCCGGCATTGCGGGAGATGGCGCAGCCGTCCAACACGATATCGCCCCGTCCGTCAATGAACACGCCGCCGGCGGCGGCGGCCTCGTTGTCGGAGATGACACAGCCCCTCACTGTCACTTGTGGCGGCGCGCCGTCACCGTCATACGTCGTGTAATGCCGCCCGTTGGCGATGGAGATTCCGGCTCCTTTGCCCGCCGTTCGGTTGTTGGCGATCCGACAGTCGTTCAGTTCGGCCGCCGAACCTTCCCTGAGATGGATGCCGCGGGCCTCGTTGCCCGTGATTGAGCAGTTCTCGATCACCGCCCTCGCGCGTCTGCCAACCCATATCGCGCTAGTAAGCTCGGACGCGCCGGCAACGCCACTGACTCTCGCGTACCGGAGGTCGCACCGTGAGCTGTCACCGCGGGGAAGACGAGGAGCCCCAAGCGTAACGCCGGCCCACGAGTCAGCGGCCCCCGTGACGAAGCGAATGCTGTCCGCCACCGTCCCGACCGCGTGTAGTCGGCCTGCGACCTGAAGCCCCACGTCGGCATCGAAGAGCACGTCGACGCCCGGCTCGATAGTGAGAGTGCTGCCGAGTGGAACGGTGATCCGGCCGGTAACACGGTACGGTGAGTTGGCGGCGGTCCACGTGGAGGACTCGATTGTGCCCTCAACCGTCGCGGCCGACGACGCACCGGTCGCCGCAACGGCGGCGGCCATCAGAAGACTGCGCAAAGCCTGCATATGTAGCTCCTCCCCATGCTCACGTCGATTGGCCGGCCCGGCGCTGCTATCGCCGACCGAACCGCCTCGTTGTGTGCTATATCAAAGATATCTCATATAATCCGTACGTCAAGCGACGTCCGCGGTTGCCGCCGAGGGCGGCGATGCGGACGACGCCTTGGCAAGCCGTCGTTCTCTCGCTACCTTGATCAACAACCATTCGGCAGCACACATCGGGGAGGAAGCGGGCCATGAGCCGGTTCGACGGTCTATCGATCAAGATTCGCAACTACAAGTGCTTCGGCGACGAGCCGCAGGGCTTCGACAAGATCATGCCCATCAACGTCATCGTCGGCAAGAACAACTCGGGGAAGTCGTCGCTGATTGAGATGATTGAGTTTGCCTTGGGCGGATTTCCAGAAGATGTGGCTGCGTCGGGTCATCGGGACATGACGCCAGAACTCGCGCTGGCAGCGCCCGTTACGGAATGGGAGGCCGCGAAGTTCTTCCCGAGTAACGAGTATTACCAGCTGCAGGACGGGAGCCAGACAACAGCGCGCGCCAAGGCAGAGGCGTGTATCGGGCAGCCGATACGGTGGCGAGATCAAGCCACCGCAATCGGGGGGAAGTCAAGCGCCAAGGGAACCGCTGCCGTGCAGCCGCCAGATGACTTCGACTTCATGCGAGGGTATTGGCAGAGCCTAGTGGTCGGCAAGACCACGGCTCTGCGAGAGTGTGTGTTCCGCAAGTTGCAGGCGGCGAGAGACGTCAAACCTGAAGACCCCGGGACCACGTTGGACGGCATCGGGGAAGGCTCCGGCGCCACAGAAGCGCTGCGACGGGTCTTCGGAGAGGCGCGTTACGACACCAAGCGCTACAAGAAGATGATTCTGACCGACATGAACGCTATCTGTGCCCCGGACGCGCGGTTCACCGACATCGAGTGCCAGCAACTCACTGACATGGTGACAGGTCCGTTCGAGGTGTTTCTGGAAGAGGATGGCAGGGAGTTGGTCCGAGCTTCGCATTGCGGCAGTGGCCTCAAGACCGTTCTTATCGCCACCATACTCCTCCGCGTCTTCCCAGAGATGGACGGAAATGACAGCTCTGAGGGCCAGCTGCGGCTGGCGAACCACGCGTTCGGGTTCGAGGAGCTGGAGAACAACATACACCCCGACATGCTTCGCAGGTTCCTCCACCACGTGCAGCGCATGGCCGAGGAGGGCGCGCCCTATCGGGGCGTGCTGTACGCCGGGCTGATGAGGGCGCGACGTTCTTCATGACAACCCACTCCCCGACGACTGTTGACTTCTTCGCCAACGACGAGAATGCTCAGATTGTGCACGTCGGTCGCGACGAGTCGGAGGCCCAGGCCGTCCGTGTCGGTGGACTCTCGCAACACCGGTACATTCTGGACGACTTGGGGGCCCGCGCGAGTGACCTGCTACAGTCCAACGGAATCGTGTGGGTCGAGGGACCGTCCGACCGCATCTACTTCAACAAGTGGGTCGAGCTGTGGACGAGCAGGGAGCTTCGCGAGTGGGAGCACTATCAGTGTCTCTTCTACGGCGGCAGTAATCTGGCGCACTTCACAGCAGGCGACGCGTCTGCCCATGGCGGCTCCATCGATGCGCTGATAGACATCTTGCGCGTGAACCGGAATGCCATAGTTCTCATGGATAGCGATAAAAAGTCGGTCGACGACGAGTTCAAGGACAGAGTGAAGCGAATGGTGAAGGACATCAACGAGGAGAACGGGCGAGCACTGTCCTGGGTGACGAAAGGCAGGGAGGTAGAGAACTACATCCCGAAACAGGCGATCGCTGCGTTCTTTGGTCTGGACGGTCCCAGAG
>CAZSJP010000246.1:0-6913 GCA_964606675.1 uncultured bacterium | reverse complement strand
TGCCGTACGTTCGCCGGTGCACGTGGTGAGGACAACGTCATGACACATCACATCTTAGGCGGCTCGAAGCCGACAGCCGGGCCGACACATCGAGGTAGACAACCGATGCCCATACACTTTTCGCCCGAGAGATGGAACGCGATCAGAGAGACGTACCGCGCATGGTGGGCGGGCGATCTCGACCGCCCGCTGTTCCACGTCACTCTTGGGGGCGCCGACCCGGGCCGCGATGAGCCTGAGCTTCCCTCGTACGGCTTCACGTCGTTCTACGGACCGGAGGTGTCGGCGGAAGCCATCGCCGACCGATGGGACTACGATCTTTCGACCAAGCGCTACGTCGGCGACGCGTTCCCCAACGTCAGGCCGGTGTTCGGTGCCGGCATGATGGCCGCATTCATGGGCGCCGACCTTGTCAACGGCGCAGAAACGTCCTGGTTCGTGCCCGTCGAGGACGAGCAGATCGCGGACATCGAGTGGGAGTACGACCCGGACAACGAGTGGTTCGTCCGGGTGTGCGACGTGATGCGTGCTGCTATGGATCGCTGGGGCGGGCAAGTGCTCGTGGGCAACACGGACCTCGGCGCGAACCTCGACGTCGTGTCGTCGTTCAGGCCGGGGCACCGTCTGCCGCTCGATCTGTACGATCACCCTGACGAAGTCAAGCGGCTCGGCCGTCGCGTGCGGGAGTTGTGGTGGCGCTACTTCGACGAGTTCCAGCGCATACTGCTTCCGGAAAACCCCGGCTACACCGACTGGACACCGATCCACTCGGAAGAGCCGTACTCGATGCTCCAGTGCGACTTCTGCTATATGATAAGCCCGGATATGTTCGACGAGTTCGTGAAGCCGGAGATCGTGGCCATGTGCCGCGACCTGCCCAACTCGTTCTATCACCTCGACGGCCCGGGCGAGCTGCCGCATCTAGACTCGCTGCTCGAAATCGAAGAACTCGACGGAATCCAGTGGGTGCCGGGTGCGGGCGCTCCCGAGATCGACCAGTGGCCGGAGGTGTATCGGAAGATCAGGCGCGCGGGCAAGCTGATCCAGATCTGGCACGGTCGAGCGGCTGATGGCAGGCACTTCATCGACGTCATCTCCGATCAGATCGGCGGCGCCGAGGGCATCATCGTGATCGGCAACGCGAACGTCGAGCAAGAGGGGGAGATTGTGGAGATGATGGCAAGGTACGGCGCGTCGTCGCCAGCGTCATAGCCGACGGCGGCGACGTACGTAGTACCAGCCGAAATGCATATATGAAATATATGAAATCCCCACCTGATGTCAACCATTGCTAAACAATAATCCTCCCGTATATTGTCACACTGGGGCCGCGCCGGGCTCGCTCTCCGTCTCGGCCAAGATCACTTCCGCATAGATCGCGCCAGCGGCGGCTACCGGCCGCCACAAGACAAGGAGGTGCCGCATCGTGACGATATCTGCGTTTGCGCGGTCTCTCGGGCAGGTGGCCAGCGCCGGGGCCGAAAGCGCTCGGACGACGGTGCGCGCGTTCCGCTATATGCTTGCGCACGCGGGGTGGGCGGCGCCGGCGGTGATCGCGCTCGACGGGGCGGCAGGAGCTTTCCCGCTGGCCTCGCTCTGGATCGTCAAGCGTGTGGTCGATATCCTGACCGAATCGCCTGGGGTCGATCGGGATGAAGATGAGTTGATCCTCGTAGCCGCAGCCTTCTTCGCGATCGCGATCCTGACCCAGCTTGCCGTCACGGCGCTCGTCTTCCTGCGCGACACCACGAAGCAACGGCTCGAAGGCGCGAGTCGGGCCAGCCTGCTCGAGAAGGTCAACACGTTCCACGGGCTCCACTACTTCGAGATACCGCAGTTCCACGACCATCTGAGAAACGCGAACGAAGGAGCGGGCGTGAGACTCCTGAACGTCCTGGACGTGTCGTCGGAGTTCACGCGTTTCGCGCTCGTGCTCGGCGCGGCGCTGGCACTGCTAGGCAGCCTGCACCCTCTCCTGGGCCTGATCCTGGTTGTCGGACTCCTGCCGCACGCGATCGTCGCCTTCCGGATCACTCGGCACAGCGTCGCCGTGTTTCGCGCCCAGGCTGAAGACGTCCGCATTCAGAGATACTACGAGGGCGTCCTCACCGACCCGACGACGGCCAAGGAGGTCCGGGCGTTCGGACTCGGAGGCTTCTTCCTTGGCAAGTACCGCGATGCGTTCGGTCGCGTATTCGAACGGCGGCACGCCTTCCGGGTGCGGTCGGCGAAGGTGTATGCGGCGTCGGGCGCGTTCTCCGGGACGGTCAGCGCGGCGGCGTTCGCTTGGGTCGTGGCAAAAGCCTATGCCGGCGAGCTATCGGTGGGTGATGCGGTGCTCTACATCGGCGTCCTGCCGCAAGTTAGCAGTGCTCTCAGAGCGCTGATGTCGAGCGTCCACCGGGCGCACGAGAACAGCTTGTACTTGCGATTCCTTCTCGATCTGCTCGACATGCGGCCGGTCCTGCGCAACGGCACGCTCGTCCCGGGCGAACATGTCGCGGCTCAGGCCGACACGCGGCGGGACGGCGGCGCCACAATGCGCTCTGCGCGCACTGCGCCACCCGCGTACGAGTTCCGCGACGTCACGTTCCGCTACCCTGGCTCGGACGAACCGGCGCTGAGAGGCGTCAGCTTTGCGATGGACCGTGGCCAGAAACTGGCGCTCGTCGGCCGCAACGGCGCCGGGAAGACTACGCTCGTGAAGCTGCTGCTTCGGTTCTACGACCCGGACGAAGGCGAGATCCTGCTCGACGGTGTAGGGTTGCAGCGCTATGACGTCGAGCAACTGCGCCGCCGTACGAGCGTCGTATTCCAGGACTACGCGAAGTACTACCTCACGGTGCGCGAGAGCATCGCCCTGGGCGATCCTTCCCGGCAGCCGGACGACGAATGGGTACACGAGGCGGCGCGCAAAGCCGGCGCCCACGAGTTCGTCGAGCGCCTCCCCGGCGGGTACGACACGTTGCTCGGGAAGCACTTCGAGGGCGGCACCGATATCTCGGGAGGGCAGTGGCAGCGTCTGGCCCTGGCGCGTGCTTTCGCGCACGACGCGGACACGGTCGTACTCGACGAGCCATCGGCTGCGCTCGACCCGATGGCCGAGTACGATCTGTACCGCAAGTTCCACGACCTGATCGAGCACAGGTCGGTGCTGTTCGTCACGCATCGGCTCGGCAGCGTGCGGATGGTCGATAGAGTGATTGTCCTTCGCGACGGGCAACTGGTCGAGTCCGGCGCGCACGACGACCTCATGGAAGCAGACGGCGAGTACGCGACGCTGTTTCGCATGCAGGCAGCCAACTATGTCTGACTTCCGCGCGCGACGCGTTGGTCCGCAGACTTCCCGCGCGACTTATTACATAGTCCCCTGCGGGGACTTGCGAGCTCGCGGGCTGCGGTTGTCACCTGTCGCAACATAAGGGGTTCGGTGCGCGTTGTCCCCTGCGGGGACTTTCGAGTTCGCTCTGCGAACCCGCGGGCCGTACATGGAGCGGACGGATCAGCGCGAACTCGACGATGCTTTCGCAGACGCTTTCGGCGCAACGGAGGAGCTGGGTTTGGAGCACGTGATCGTCTATCGCAAGGAAGGCAGGTTCGGCGGATGGCCTGCGAACAACGGTGTCTGGAGTTGGGGCGACGAGATCGTCGTCGGGTTCTCCGAAGGGGCGCTGGACCGAGAGCTGCCGAAGGGTCACCCGATCAAGGGCGACGACGAGTCCGGCCCGAGGCAGGCCAGGAGCCTCGACGGCGGCGTGACATGGGAGGTCGAGAAGGCGTCCCACCTCATGCCGCGCGATATGAAGCCCGTCGACTGCCCCGGCGACGTCACATTCACTCAGGACGACTTTGCGCTGAAGGTGCTGTGCAGCGGCGTCCACGCGGGGGCGAAATCGTGGTTCTACATCTCCTACGACCGATGCGCCACGTGGGAAGGGCCGTACAAAATCCCCATGTTCGGCCTGAAGGGCATCGCCGGGCGAACGGACTATCAGGTGCTTGACGCCAACGATTGCATCCTGTTCTTGACTTCGTCCAAGCCCGACGGCTATGAAGGCCGTGCCTTCTGCGCGCGAACGACTGACGGCGGCGCATCGTTCCAGTTCCAGTCGTGGATCGGCCCCCAACTGACGGGCTGGACGATCATGCCCGCCTCGGCCAGGTTGCCGGGGGGCCGCCTGTTGGCTGCGCTAAGATGCGACACAAAGGCCGAGCTATTCATCGACGTCTACGCCTCTGACGATCTCGGCAAGGCGTGGACGTACCTCAGCCGCCCCGACGACACGCACGGTGGCAATCCGCCGGCCATGATCCGCCTCGCCGACGGCCGAATCTGCTTGGCGTACGGCCACCGCGAAGAGCCGTACGGGATGCGCGCGCGCATCAGCGACGACGCCGGTGAATCGTGGTCCGACGAGATAGTGCTGCGAGACGACGGCGGAGGCAACGACCTCGGATATCCGCGCACCGTAGAGCGCGCCGACGGCAGGATCGTGACGGCGTACTACTACAACGATCCTGTCGAAGCGGGCAAGGGCAACAGCGAACGCTACATTGCCGCGACGATCTGGGATGCGTAGTCCCCTTCGGGGACTTGACGAGTTCGCTGCGCGAGCTCGCGGGTCACGATGTCGAAGCGGCCTTGGACACCTATGGCGCAACGGAGGAATTGGATTTGGAGCACGTGATCGTTTACAAAGAAGACGGCCGCTTCGGCGGATGGCCGGCGAACAACGGTGTGTGGAACTGGGGCGACGAGATCGTAGCCGGGTTCACGCGTGGGCTGCTCGACCGCACCAGACCCAAGGGGCATCCGATAGTCGAGGGTAGCCATGTTCCCGCGCAGGCGCGCAGCCTCGACGGCGGGCTGACGTGGGAGACCGACTACAGCCCCCACTCGCTGCCGGAGGATACGCCGTCAATCGACTGCCCCGGCGACGTCACGTTCACCCAGCAGGATTTCGCCATGAAAGTCCTCCGCACGGGCGAGCATGCTGGCGACGTATCGTGGTTCTACATCTCCTACGATCGGTGCGCATCGTGGTATGGGCCGTACCGCATGCCGATGTTGGGTCTGAAAGGCATCGCCGCGCGGACGGACTACCAGGTGCTGGGCCACAACGACTGCCTGGTCTTCATGACCGCACCGAAAGCCGACGACTACGAGGGACGCGCGTTCTGTGCGCGTACGTCCGATGGTGGCACGTCGTTCCAGTTCCAGTCGTGGATCGGGCCGGAACTGAAGGGCTGGACGATCATGCCGGCATCCGTCATGCTGCCGAACGGTCGCCTGTTGGCCGCGCTCAGGTGCGACACCAAAGATCACCGCTTCATCGACGTCTACGCGTCGAACGATCTCGGTAGGAGCTGGGAGCATCTCAGCCGCCCGGACGACACGCATGGTGCGAACCCTCCGGCCATGATCCGGCTCGACGACGGCAGAATATGCCTGACGTACGGCCGGAGAAAGGAGCCGTTCGGAATCCGTGCACGCACGAGCGACGACGACGGGGAGTCGTGGGCCGACGAGATAGTCCTTCGCGACGACGGTGGCTGCGGCGACCTGGGCTACACGCGAACGGTGCAGCGCGCCGACGGCAAGATCGTGACCGTATATTACTTCAACGACCAAGTCGACAAGGCCGCAGGCCGCGTCGACACGAACAGCGAACGCTACATAGCCGCGACCATATGGGAAGCGTAATCCCCTACGGGGACTTTCGAGTTCGCTCTGCGAACTCGGGACTTGTCGTTGTCTGGGGCAGAGGAACGCCGCGCGTGGTCCCCTGCGGGGGCTTCCGAGTTCGCTTCGCGAACTCGGGAGCTGTCGTTGTTTGGGGCAGAGGAACGCCACGCGTTGTTCCCTACGGGGACGTGACGAGTTCACTGCGCGAACTCGCGGTCTGCGGTTGTCGCATGCCGCAACATGATGGATTCTCTCCGCGAACTCGGCATCGGTGAACGAATGGAGTCACGCACATGACAGAAGCACATCTACCGGGCGTAATGCTCGAACGCGATCCGCTCAGGGCGAGGATCACCGGCAATGAGCCGCGGCTGTACCACCTCAACGACAACATCAAACCCGGCTACAACGGCATCGCGTCTCTCATCGACGAGCGCCAGGGCAAGAACGTCTTCAACCCGGCGGGCATGAACTACGAGTGCAGCAGCACGACTCCGCCTGCCGGCGAACGTCGGGACCTCTGGAACGCGCCCAGAGTTGCTCCGATGAAGATCGAACAGATCGACGAACACTCCGTTCGTCTGACCCAGAGCGCGTCGGAGACCTCCGGACTGAACGCCGAGATAGTGTTTGCGCTCGGAGACTCGTACGTCGATCAGACCATCGCGACGTGGCCCGACCACGACGTCGAGTCATCGCGGACGTTCTGGGCGTCGTACATGAACCAAGTGCAGTGTACGTCGCTGTTCATGCGCGCGCGACGCTCGAACGACGACTCCGCCGGGTGGCTGGAGGCGACGAACCCGATTCACGGCGGCGGAGTGTACTACAGGCCGTTCGACCCGACCGGCAAGGCGTGGCACGAGCACCTGGCCGACAACCCGGTGTTGCGGCAGGATCGCGGAACATCGGACGTGGCGATCGCCGCCGCACGGGGCGCCGGATTCGCGCCCTACGAGATTGAGGACTTCGGCGGCTTCTTCTACGGGCTGGTCGACGACTATGTACTGATCTACATCTTCCGCGAAGACACATACTCGGTGTGGTGCTCAGCCAGCGGAGGCAGCGCCGTCCGCAGCCCCGCATGGGACTACGCCATCGACTCCGGGCCGCAGAGCGCCGGCGAGCGTCTGGAGTTCCACGCACGCCTCGTCTACAAGCCGTTCGCTGGCGCAGAAGACGTGATGAGCGAGGTCGAGCGGTTCCGCGCCGGTGGCGGCGAATGAC
>CAZSJP010000245.1:0-6938 GCA_964606675.1 uncultured bacterium | reverse complement strand
GGTGATCTGCGAACCTCTGTATCCCTCTGAGTACGAAACGCGTCCGGTGATGTTCTCGGAGTGCTTTGCGGCGAACCCGGCAACGAGACGCGCCATGTTCCACGAACTGGTCTCCGGCTCCGGCTCCGGCTCCGCCACGCCGGCAGTGTCCGCTTCGGAGGGCCGTTCCCGACGAGTAGGGCGGCGCCCGCTGCCACCATCGCCGGCGAGGCCCTTGAGGATATCCGTTAACTTGAATGTAACGTTAGAGACGTTGTACGACCGCTGACTGTTGACCGTGAACTGCCTCATCTCGTCGTCACCGAGTGTCCGGGCATTCGTTCGGCGGTCGCTGTCGTCGGAATATGAGTTGGTGAAGTTGTACGAGTGCGACAAGAACGACGGCCACTGTGGCGAGTAGGATGCGTTGAACTTGTGAGACCGTCGGATTTCGTTCCCGCGGAACAAATTGCGCCCGATCGCCGACGCGGCGGCCGTCGGGCTGAACTGACCCTCCGGCAGCGCGTTCTGTAGGTCTCGGCTCATCGAGAGGTCGTATTTGGACTGTATCGACCTAATCGGCTGTATGCCGATGCCGTAGCTCTCCGAGAGGCTGAATGATCGCTTCCCGGTCGCGTAGGTCGAGTCGCGCCCGAGTACTTTCTGTTTGCGCCAGCTCGAGTCGGCTCTGAACGTCGTCGACGCGTCGAAACGCAAGCTCGTCGGCAAGTAGGTCACTTCCGTCTCGCTGATCGACTCGGGAAGCAAGCTTGACGCCCACAGGAGCGGCTTGAAACGATGCTGCGACCTTGGCGTCAGGTCGTAGTTCATCCTCGCGGTGTAGCTTACCTGCCACGAGCTGTCCCGAGAGGAGGTGCTGGGCCTAATCGCATTGGAGGTACCGTACGTGAGACCCAGGCCGATCCGATCGAGAGTCAGGCCGACGATAGGATTGGTGGAGCGGGAGGTCTTCGCGAAAGACGTCGATGCCTTGAAGGACGTCGATCTCTGACGTTCGACGTCCCTGTCGGCATCCGAGATAAGCTCGATGTCCGATCCGCCCTTGAGACGCGGCACGCTCGTGTTGCTGGATACGCTCATGTTGAGCGGGATCGAGACTCGCCATGCTGCCGGCAGAAGCTTGTCCAGCCGGAGCCTGTCCATCGAAAGCGAGGTCGATCGTGTGAGCGACGGACTACCCCGTTTGTCCTGCAAGCTTCCGAAACCGATGTCTCTCTGCGACGCCGAGGCCCTGATGCTCACCAGGTCGGCCATTTTCACGCTCAGGTTGCCGCGGTATGCTCTCCCGGAGATGTTCCGGACGTCTTCGAGCCGCATGTCGTCGAACCATACTTGTATCGGCAGCGACGGGTTGGGGGCGTGAACGGTCTCATCGCCGAGGTTCTCGATCCCGATCTGCATCATCTTGATGGCTCGCAATGACGGCAGCGTGACCGACGCCCCTCGCGGTGTGCCGACGATTCGCATCCGTCCGTCAGCCGATATCGTGTCGACGCCGGTGAATATCTCACCATTGGGCATCAACTTCAGGCTGGTGAGCGAGTCGGTCCAGACGTCAATGTGGTTCCGCGGATCCCAGCCACGGTACAACCTCGGCACGCGCATTTCGTAGTAGGTCGTGGTATCTAGCCCCAGCCTCAGATATGCCGAAAGATGGTCCCACTGCGGATCGATCTCAGGTGGGCCGTGAACGTACATCCTGAGGCGCCTGTAGTTCGTGAAGTCCTTGCTGCGCACCAGATCGCGGTCGGCGCGGTAGCTGTGCCCGGGCTTGATCGACTCGAATTCCAGCACCAGCGATTGCTCGGGCAAGAGAGCGCCACTCACCGGGTCGCGTTCCCGTTCGACGGGCGGCGGTGGCTGGTAGAACTTGTTGTCCTGTGTGTTGATGGTCGTCACCGTGAACTCGTCGCCTTCGCGTTTCACCTCTTGCCAATTGTTCCCGACAAGATCCATGCTGGCGATGGTGACCCACATCGCGCTGTCTTCGACGCCGGTAATCCACATCCGCATCGAGTTGATACGTTGGAAGAAACCTTGTGTACGGGCCCCGACGGTGTCCACACCGTCCAACTCGTGAAGCGGAACGCGGTAGAGCGTGAAGCCGGAGACCTCTTCGGTCGCATCGACCTCGTACCGGGCCAATCCGTCGGCATTCAGATCGATTTCGTAGCTGACGTACGTGTTGCGCCGGTCTAGCACGTTGTTGCCGTTGATGTCCTCCGAATCGGGGCGGTTCGATTCGCCATCCTGTCTGCTGCCCTCGGTGCCGTTTATGTGCGCGAAGTCGTACAGACTCCCGGTCGGTTCGAATGCCCAGTTGTCCTGGTTGGGGTCCGACGCGAGACTGTTCGGGTTCTGGTCCGGGGCGTAGTCGGGGTTCGCAGCCTCCAGGCATCCGCCCTCGCCGTCTTCGAAACCGTCGGGGCAGCCGTCCAGACCGACGTCCTCGCCGGGGTCGTCTCCTGAGTAGTCGAGCAGGCCGTTGCCCTCGAAGGGTGCCCACTTCGGGTCGATATAGTCGTAGTTGACGATCCAGTCTTCGTCGTTCAGATCGTCGTTGCGGAAGGTCGATCCGGTGATGTCTTTGAGGACGTTCTCCGAGATATCCCCCAGATCTATGCGGAGTACGGGGCGTCCTTGTGGCCGCCTGGGCAATTGCACGTTGTTGCGGTCGAGGGCGTCCGGCCCGGCGCGCATCCATATTTCGAGGAACTGCACCCTCTGCATGTCGGTGCCACCGGCTCCGAAGCCGCGCATAATGCCGCCCCATCCAGCGGCCCGCTCCTCGGGCGTCTCGCCACCGGGCCGGAACCAGATATTGAACACCTCGGTGAACTTGTCTTGCTGCGATATCTCGTCGTCGGACCGACTGGGCCACACCTGGTTGGTCCTGAGCGGGTCCAGCGGGCGGAACCATGCGAGCCTGCCACGGTCTGCCCGGTCCAACTCGGCATCCTGACCCACAACGTTGGTGGTGCCCCACGGTGGGCTGCTCATAACCCATCCGCGGCGGAACATCCCGAGCGGGCTTCTGTTGCCCGCCCCCTCAAAGTCGTCGATGTAACCGGTCCCACGCGTGTTGAGATTGGGGAAGCTCTGCGCTATCTCGCCCTCGACTCTCACCAGCGACGGCTCGTCGGTCTCGATGAATGGAAGCCAGTCGACGGCCTGAGTCAGCCAGAAAGGTCGCAGTTCGTACCGAGCGTCGGCGCCAAGTAGCGTCATGCGAGTGGGTTCCTCGCCCACGCGCACGCGGCTGGTGGTCGTCTGCTCGCTGTTGAACATGAAAGTGGCGCCGACCTGTCCCTCGTCGCCGACTCTGTACAGGCCGCGAACTCCGAGCAGCGATTCCTGATCTGGCTTGAAGACCGGGTTCACCTCGTAGTCCACGGAGAGATCCGCCCCCGGCTGCCCGACCTGATCGGCGACGGTCTGTGTGAATTTCACCTCGCCGGTGAAATAGTTGACCGTATAGTCGACGTTCTTCGTCAGCCGGTTGCCGTTCAGCTTGACAACTTCGGAGTTCTCGAGGATGTTGAACCCGAGCTGGACCGTCGATGCAGCCTTGGCGTAGGTCGCGACTAGCTCGTACCGACTCGACTGCGACCGAGTGGTGCGGTCGCTTGTCGTGTACATGATCGTGTTGCCCTCGGGCGTCTCGCCGGTGGCAAGCCCGGCATCCTCGAACGCTTTCTTGAACGGTTCGAGATAGGGGAAGAATATCAGCCCGCGTGTCAGGTTCAGCTTGGCTACGTTGTTGTCCACGAGGCCATCGGGCGCTTTGTCGAGCAGCTGCCCGCTTGCAGCGTCGAGGCCCATCAGTTGGAGGTAGGGCTGAGTGCCGGCTGCCGGGGTGTTGGGCTTCGTGGCGTCTCTGCCGTCCACGATCTCCAGCTTGAAGTCATCCGCGCTAAGGTTCTGCGCCCTCACACTATAGACGTGTCGCCACTCGTATAGCCACGTCGGATCGCTCTGCTTGGGCGCCTGGTACCTGACCATTTTGAGCACGAGATCGGTCGCTTGGTCCTCCGCAGCGGGAGCCTGCTGGGGAGGGAACACTGCGGTTTGGCCGTCCTGATCCACGTACTCTACTATGACGCCGATGGCCATCGTCGAGCTGCCGAGAGGGTTCAGGAAGTCTATGTATCCAAGATCCCGGTCGAGGACGTACGCCGACTCGTCGACCAGCATCCACGATCCCGGCTGAATCTTGCCGCCGCTCAAGCTCGATGAGTCCCTCAGCACCTGAGGGATGTACGCCGATGGCTCCAAAACGGCGTCGTTGCCCTCGTCGTCCACCATCTGCCAATGGTTTGCCACGCCGAGAACCGCTCCGGCCCGGTTGCCGGGAGTGAACTGATACACGCTGGCTCTGAGGATCTTGCGCGCCAACGTCGGTCGGCCGTTCTCGGATGTGCGGATGCGAAGCCCTGTAAGGCTGGGGTCCGCCCTCAGCTCCTCCAGCGCGACACGGTACTGGTTCCTGTAGCTCTCGTCGAGGAAGTAGAAACGGTCCGCAACGTAGTCGATGTCCTTTATGATGATTTCCTGATCCTGGGAGCCGCCGCGAAACGTTTTCTTCTGCGCCGAGCTTTTCTGCTGGCTCGCGATCACGGTGAACTCGAGATCGCCGAGCTGACCCATGGTCTTAATGCCGAACAGGCCCCGGTTCTGCCGGCCGCCGCTAACGAACTGCGATCCCTGAAGCGAGAGATTCGTATTCCCTAGCTCGACCTCCTTGATGACCTCGTCTTCCTCGCCCTGGTATCTGATCCGGATGTTGTTGTCCAGATCGCTGAAGCGACGAGTATCCTGGTCGATGCTCACGAAGACCTTGCTGCCAATCGTTCCCTCAATGCGGAAGCTAAGCTCTTGCTTCATCGACAACGTAGGGAACTTGCTCTGCCGAACGTTCTTACCGACGCTCTCGCCGGTCTGGTATTGAGTCCGACCGGCCATCGTGATGCGCCCGTATCCGGAGATATGAAGCGTGCTCGGCCCCTCTCCGATGATGCTCTTGGCCAACGGTGGCAGGTTCGGTATGTCGAACTCCATTTGCAGCCTGAGGCCCTCGTCCGGACCTACCGTGGACAGACTCCGCCTGCGCTCGGCCGCGAAATCGCTCTCGATTCGTTCCCGGGCCTTCGTGCCGGCGTATTGGGCGATGGGCTGCGCTGTCGGCTGTCCTATCGGCACTCCGCCCACAGTCTTCACCGATATGGCAAGGCCCCTTTCGAGGTCGATCGAGGTCTCGGTTTTGTAGAAGAAGTCGGTGGCCAGCGGCGGCAACGCCGGTACGAACGGCCCGAGGTCGACCGTTGCGGTATCCGCAGTGGCTGTAGAATCGGTCGTAGCGATGGAGTCCGCCGCGGACCCCGCCGGGGTCTCGCGCAGCGAATCGGCCACGGACGCAGCCGCCCCATCGGCGCGCACCACGGCGCCGACGGCCTCGGTCGAGTCGCCTGAATCGGCCGGCTCAGCCGCCGCGGCACCATGCAACGCCGCCATCAGGCCTGCGAGAAGGGTTAGCTGTCCGATCCAATCGGAACGACTCAGAAGCATCAAACCTCGCGACAAGACAATACCGTCGGTCCGTCGAGAACGGGAGATCGTTGGCCGGACATAGAAGTTGCCGCGCCAGGCAAAGCGGTGCTATCTTCCGCCATGCAAACAGTTACGTACGCAGAATCGCGAGGGCCTGAAGGCCGCGGTCGTCGTCATCGCGGCTGAACCCGGCTGTTAGAGCGCCGCGGCGGAGCTTCAATGTCAGGGACAATCGTAGAGTATAGCCACGGCGCTTCCGGGGCATCAAGCCCATACCACATAGGCTCTGACGCCGTACGGCGCGGTTGGTTTCCTGGCCGCCACCTGTGGTGGTACTTGCTCAGGGAGCACGTCGGCCCCTTTTTCTTCGCCTTCGGGATCATCTTCTGGGTGCTCGTCATCGACCTCATCGTCGACGTCATGGACGCGATTCTGGGCAAGGGGCTGGATGTCGGAGTCGTCCTCAAGCTCTTCATCCTGAACTTCGCATGGATGATCGCTCTGGCCGTTCCGATGGCGGTGCTCGTATCCGTGCTGATGGCATTCGGACGGCTCGCGAACGACAACGAGGTCATGGCGTTCATGTCCAACGGAATCGGCCCCGTATCGTTGGTTGTGCCGCCACTGGTCGCAGCGGTCTTCATCGCCGGGGGGCTGGTGTGGTTCAACGACGCGATCCTCCCGGACAGCAATCACCGAGCGAGTTCTCTGATGCGTTCGGTGCAGCGGCGCAAGCCCGCGATCACGCTCAAAGACAGAGAAGGTACGTTCATTACCGACTTCCAGGGCTACGTTCTTCGCGTCGAGAAAGTGCATCTCGACAGCCCCTCGCCGACCGCGCCTATCTCCGGCTCCCGCCTTGAAGGTATCTTGGTATACGAAGTCGACCGTGGCGGACGAAAGCCGCCGACGCTTGTCACGGCGCGCACCGGAACGATCGAACTGTGGGGAGGCGGGGCCGTGGTGCGGCTCGTTCTGCACGACGGTCAGATGATACAAGTCGATTCCGAGAACCCATCGCGCGATCTCCGGACCGATTTCCAGACGCAGACCATCATCATCACCGACAGGAACCGGTCCCGGGAGCAGCCCAGCGAGACCTCCTCGCGTCGCCGTGGCGATCGGGAGCTTTCGGTTTCTCAGATGGGCGAGCGCGTCAATCGGCTGCGGGAAAGCATGGACGGCGCTCTCGCGAAGATAGAGCAATTCAGGTCCGATACGACGATCAACGATGCCAGACGGGCATCGAGGATCAAGTCCCAGCGTCGCATGATGGGCAACTACAAGCGCGGCATCGATCGGTACCAGGTCGAGATCCACAAGAAATTCAGCATCCCGGTTGCGTGTCTGGTGTTCGTCCTTGTCGGAGCGCCACTGGGAATGATGGCGCG
>CAZSJP010000244.1:4011-6940 GCA_964606675.1 uncultured bacterium | reverse complement strand
GCATACTCGAATCGTTCGGCGCCGGGTCGGCGGGTGAGTTCGTCGCGCAGAACGTCAAGCTTGAAGAGCTCGACACGGCCGATGACGAAGACCCATCGTATCGGCTGACGTTCCGCACGTGGCTGGCTCCGTACGACTTGGGCATCAGTCAGGACGTGCAGATGGATGCGCTGCCGACCGGTGAGTACCACATATACCGGATCGACATGACAATACACCGACTCAGCGGCGACGTGGATTCGTGGCAGAGGATCAACCGCGGATTCATGAACGTCATGCGGAAGCGCTTCCTCGTGTGGCGCACCGTGCCGCCAGGCTTGAAGGACGAGTACCGCGAACGCGGGCAGCGAATCTTCAGCGGAGAAGAAATACTGGAATCCGAAGCTGGAGCGTAGCACGCCCAGCGCGCCAGCGGTACCGGTGGCCTAGCCGGCATCGCGAACGCTTGATATTCGGCCTCGACGCCGCCCGGCACGCTCGGGCGGAGCCAGGCTGTTTGGGAGAGAGCCAGTGTCGACGGAGAACACGGCAGCCGTAGAAGAAGAGCAGAACGGGGCGGCGGCAGCCCAGACCACGATGCTCGCGGATATCGACGAGCCGTTCCTTGACGGGTTCAACTGGAACACCATCGCGGCGATGGTCTTCATCGGCGTCGTGATGATGCCGGGAGCCATCCTGCTCGGTCTCGTCGCGGGTCAGAACATGGGTGGCGCGGCCGAGTGGGTGACGATCATCCTGTTTCTGGAGATCGCCAAGCGCTCATTCGTGAAGTTGAAGCGGCAGGAGCTCATCGTCATATACTGGGCCGCCGCGATGCTTGTCGCAGGCGGAACGGGCAACCTGGCCCTGGTGGGCGGGCAGTTCGGCTCGATGGTGTGGAACCAGTACCTGATCCAGTCTCCGCAGGCCGAGGCGATAGCGTCGCAGATACCGTCGTGGGTCGTTCCGGCGAAAGGCAGCGAGGCGCTGATAGCGCGGACATTCGTCCACGCCGACTGGATCAAGCCCATCGTAGTCGGCCTGCTCGGATGGTTCCTGTTCTCCATCAACTCGCTTTCGCTCGGGTACGTCGTATTCCGAATCACCAGCGACGTCGAGCAACTGCCGTTCCCGATGGCTCCGGTCGCGGCCGAGGGCGCGACGGCGCTCGCGGAGACTTCGTCCGGCACGGAGGGTTGGCGCTGGCGTCTGTTCTCGATAGGCACGGTGATCGGACTCATCTGGGGAACGTTGTACATCGTCATTCCAACTCTGTCGGCGACGTTCCTCACGCAGACAGTGACGATTCTCCCCATCCCGTGGATAGACTTCACGCCTAACCTGCGCTCGGTCCTGCCAACTGCGCTTCTTGCCGTGACGACGGACATCAGCCTGGTACTCGCGGGATTCGTTCTGCCGTACTACACCGTGATAGGCATGTTCGTAGGCGGGATGATCAAGAACTTCCTCATGAATCCGGTGTTCTATGAGTACGGGCTGTTCGAGCGCTGGGAGCCCGGTATGTCGTTGATCCCGACTACGATCTCCCTCGACTTCGATTTCTGGCTTTCGGCCAAGATCGGCATAGGTATCGCGGTCTTCGCGATCAGCATCGGGATGGTTGTCCGGAAATACCTGACCGGTCGACGCGAGTTGACGGAGACGGCCATTAACAGCCTCGATCCGGAGAAAGTTGGGCCGGGCAGCGGGCGCGGCGACGTGCCCATATGGATGGCGCTGGGCGCCTGGGTTCTCGGCACGGGCGGCATAATCGTCATGCTGCGGATATTGGTGCCCGAGTTCCCGTCGTGGATCGTCGCCATGTTCGGCTTCGTCTACTCGCCGATGCTCAGCTACCTCTCGGCGAAGATGACCGGGGTCACGGGGACGATGGCAGGCCTGAACTTCCCGTTCCTCCGCGAGGGGGCGATATACATGTCGGGTTACGAGGGCGTGGCGATCTGGTTTGCCCCGATGCCCATGGCGGACTACGGCGGCTGGTCGACGCAGTTCCGCGTGCTGCAGCTAACGCGGACCAAGTTCGTCAGCTATGTGAAGCTGGTCTTCCTCAACTTCTTCATCATGATGACCTTCAGCTTCATCTTCTGGTCGCTCATCTGGAAGATGACTCAGATACCTTCTTCGGCGTACCCGTACGTGCAGAAGATGTGGCCGTACAGCGCTACCATGCAGACGCTGTGGGCGTCGAGCACGTTGCCCGGCGGCGGCAGCCTGATGAGGGGCATCGTTACCGTTCCCAAGATACTCTCCGGTACCGGCCTTGCAGCCGTGACGTTTGGCGCATTCATGCTGTTCAAGGCGCCGATCAGCATGTTCTACGGCATGATGGGTGGGTTCACGAGCTTCCCGACCGGCACCTACCTGATGTTCGCGGGTGCCATGCTCAACAAGTTCTACTTCTTCAAGAAGTTCGGCACGGAGACGTGGAAGCACTACGCACCGGTCCTGTTGGCCGGCTATGGATGCGGCATGGGGCTGATCGCGATGACGGCCATCGCCGTCAGTCTGGTGATGAAGAGCATATCGTCGGTGGTCTTCTGACCGGGCCGGCAGAGCGGGCGATCAAGGGGCATCTCGTTGGGCGGGGTGCCCCTTTCCTTTTTCGCGAGAGGGCGATACCGGATGTTCTCGACGTCGGACACTGTGCTGTTCCTGGATGACGAAGCGATCTCGCTGACGGCGCGGCTCTCTCGCGTCTACGAGAAACCGAAGAAGTTCGGCCCGGTGCTCCGGCCCGATCGGCCATGGGAGCACAACTGTGTGGTTGTCTACGGAAGCGTAGTGCCGCACCCGGCCGGCGACGGCTACCAGATGTGGTACCAGACGTTCAACCGCAGGCCTCCGAACAGGAAAGAGGCGTTCTTCTGCTACGCGTCCAGCACCGACGGCATCCACTTCACCAAATATTCGGACAATCCCGTCTACACCT
>CAZSJP010000244.1:0-4001 GCA_964606675.1 uncultured bacterium | reverse complement strand
CAGCACCGACGGCATCCACTGGGAGAAGCCTGCGCTTGGGCAATACTCGTACGAAGGCTCAAGCGAGAATAACGTCGTCGTGCCGGATTGGGGCGAGACATTCCCGTCGACCCTGTCGGTGATCGTCGACGCCGACGAGCCGTCCGACGCGCGCCGATACAAGATGCTGTTCTGCTCGGGCGTGAAGCCGTCGGGAGCGGGGCTGTGGGCAGCGTTCTCCCCGGACGGAATCGACTGGCACGTCCACCCGGAACCGGTGTGCAATACCGTCAGCGACCGGACGACGATGATGCACGACCCCGGCGCAGCCGCGCCATTCGTCGCCTACACGCGCAAGCACAACCGCGTCATGAACCCGGAGTTCCGGGGTAGAGTAATATATCGCATCGAGAGCGAGGACATGCTCTCTTGGAGCGATCCGGAGCCGGTGCTCGTCCCAGATCTGGAAGACTCGTGGGACGTGCAGTTCTACGGAATGCCGGCCTTCCGCTATCGCGACATGTACCTCGGTGGCCTCAAGCGACTTAAGTCGACCCCCGACACGATAGACACCGAGTTGGTCGTCAGCCGCGACGGTCGCAACTGGAAACGCACGCGGGAGGCGTTCCTCGCCAACGGCACCGGCGACGCGTGGGACCGTGCGTGGATCGCCCTCGCTTCCTCTCCGCCGATAGAACATGGGGAGCATCTTTGGTTCTACCATGAGGGTCGCTCACACGCGCACACCAGGATGGCGCCGTTCCCCAACGGAGCTATCGGCGTGGCAGTCATGCTCAAAGACCATTTCGCGGCGCTTGAGGCCGGGTCGACAGAGGGATACGTCGCCACGAGGTCATTCCGCTGGGACGGCGATGGCCTCGATATCGTCGCCGACGCGAGCTCGACGGCCGGCACGACAGATCGCAACACGTTCGGCGGATCGATGCGGGTCGAGGTGCTGGGCGACGACAGGGCGCCTCTGCCGGGGTTTTCCCGCGACGAGTCCGAGCCGTTGATCGGCAGAAGCGGCGGATGGCAGCCGGTTTGGACGAGCGGAAACACAATGGACGCACTCTTGGGCCAGACGATCTCGCTGAAGATATACCTCGTCAACGCCAGGTTGTACTCGATCCGTCGTGTGCACGCCGACTAGCGCGGAGACACAACGTGTTCTCGAAGAACGACACAGTTCTGTTCCTGGACGACGCCGCGATCGCCGAAACGGTGCGCGTCAGCCGGGCGTACAACCGTCCGATCAAGTTCGGCCAGGTCGTCGTCGCCGACCGTCCGTGGGAAGGCGCCTGCGTCATCGCCCACGGGACCGTATTGCCCGACCCGGCGGGCGACGGCTACCGGATGTGGTACATCAACTACGACAAGGCCGGAGGAATCGGACACTCGCACTTCTGCTACGCGACCAGCGCCGACGGTGTCGAGTGGGAGAAGCCATCGCTCGGGCTGTTCGCGCACGAAGGTTCGCGCGACAACAACATCCTCCTCGACGGCTGGGGCGAACACCGCATCTTCAACCCGACCGTCGTGTATGACGGGGCTGAGCCGGACAGCGCGCGCCTCTACAAGATGCTCTTCTTCGCCAAGGACAAGAAGGGCAACTACGGCCAATACGTCGCGTTCTCGCACGACGGCATCGACTGGGCACGGCGCCCCGAGTGCGTCGGGCCGCGCATCGGCGACCGGACGACGATGATCTTCGATCCGGAACTGGAAGCGCCCTACGTCGCTTACACACGGCGGCATACGATGGGCGCCGACTACCGACGTCGCGTTGTGTACAGATCCGAGAGCCGCGACATGCTAGGCTGGTCGGACCCGGTGCCCGCGGTCGTTCCCGACCTCATCGACTCGTGGGACGTGCAGTTCTACGGCATGCCGGTGTTCAAGTATCGGGACCTCTACATCGGAGCCGTCGAGGTGCTGAGGTCCACACCGGACCGAATCGAACCCGAGTTGGCCATCAGCAGGGACGGACGCTCGTGGACGCGAACGCGCCACACGTTTCTCACCAACGGCGACGACGATGCGTGGGACCGTGCATGGGTGTCGCTTTCGCACTCGCCGCCGCTGGAGATCGATGGCACGCTGTGGTTCTACTACGAGGGCCGCGCGCAAGCTCACGGCGCGGAGTACCCCTTTCCGCAGGGGTCCATCGGCCTCGCGGTCCTTCCGCGAGACAGATTTGCCGCGATCGAAGCGGGCCCGGCGGAGGGGTTCGTCACAACGAAGTCGTTTGCGTGGAACGGTGGCAGGCTGCTGGTCAACGCCGAGGCCGCGTCAATCGCGCCCGATGGCGTTCGGCGGGCCGGGTACGCGAAGGCTGAGATCGTGGACGAGACGGGCGCTCCGGTGGAAGGCTTCCGGTACGGAGATGCCGTACCGCTCTCGCACGACATGCCGAGTTGGGAGCCTTCCTGGACGACCGGCGCCTCGTTGCAGGGGCTTCGCGGCCGAACTATCGCGCTGCGCGTGTATCTGCTGAACTCACGGCTGTACGCGGTGTCCGTCGTGCGCGGCTAGCTCGCCAACCGGTCGGGCAAATCGCGCCACCACGTGTCATCCCCCACCACCTGCAGCAGGTGCGTGTTGCCCCGATCGTCCTGCGCCCCTAGCCCCAGCGCTATCGGCGAGGTGCACGGGTCCGCGTTGAGCCTTGCCGCCAGGTCTCTCTCGACGCCGAGAGCATCCCCGAACAGGATCGCCGCCGATACCTCGGCATGGTCCGAATCGAGCAGGTAGTCGATGTGCCAGTGGAGCCGCTTGCCGGCCGGCGACCGAGCAACGTCTGATGCGAACAATTCGAGCAGCGATGCCCGAATGCCGTGCGGTGGCTTACCGCCCGTCCTCGTCGCGTGCCTGACCAGTCGGTGAGCCATCGCGTTTCCGCCACCTCGCGCGGACCCGACGTACAGGCATTCCCCCGCCGGCACCGCGATCGCCTCCCCGCCCATGAACCGCCCGAACGATATTGCGAGCGGCCGTGCAATGGCAATGCGCAGGACATACGCACCGCAACGATCGGGCTCGCACGCAAGGACGATTCGATCCGGGCCGGAGTCTCGGTCGTCGGACGCTGCCACGACCTATTCCGAACCGGCTACTTTCACGTTATGCACGCGAACAGTCGGCATCACGCGCCCCGGTTCGGCCCGGTAGTCCGAGGAAATGGCGTCGATGTTGTCGAGCAGTTCGAAGATGCCGGTGCCGATCATGGTGCTCTTCAGCGGGCAGGCAAGCTCGCCGTTCTCGATCTTGTAACCGAAGTCCACGGTTGATGATATATCGCCCGATGCCATGTCCGGCGAAAGGCTCCCCATGTTGAGGTAGATCCCTTCTTTCGTGTCGGCGATGATCTCGGCGGCGGTGGCGTCACCCAGGCTCGGAATCACGTTGGTCGCAGACACGCCGCCACTGCGCGTTCCGTGGCCCGTGTTCTCTACGCCTGCTCTGTTCGCCGTGTAGCTGCCGTGGAGCAGATTGGCGAGCACACCGTTCTCGACCACGGCGATCTGCTTCCTGACTGCGCCCTCCTCGTCGAACGCTCCCGAACGACCGCCTCGTGGAATGAACGCATCGTCCTTGATCGTGAGGAAGTCGGGAGCGATCTTCTCGCCCAGTCTGCCGACCATGTACGTGCGATTCCGCTGTACGTGCTCCGCGCTTGCGGCGCCGACCAGGCTGCGGAACAGACCGTCGGAGACGAGCGGACCAGCGATCACGGGCAATTCGGCCGTCCGGCTGCTGCGCGCGCCGAGGAACCCCAGCGCCTCCTGGCAGACTTTCGCGCCGAGGCCGTCCGGTTCGTAGTCCTCAAGCACGTTCCCGCCGTCGCTGTCCCAATACGAGCCTACGTCGTCGCCCCTCCGCACGACGCAGAAGTAGTACTAGTCGTTGGACGTTCGCATCGACTGCACTTCCACGCCGTGGGAGTTTGTAAGCGCGGCTTCGCTGAGGCTCAGGCTGCTGCCACCGTCTACGACCACCTCGTCGCACTCCGCCTTGGCGCT
>CAZSJP010000243.1:0-6950 GCA_964606675.1 uncultured bacterium | reverse complement strand
GCCAATCTCTTCAGGCAGCCCTTCTATAGTCGCACCGTAAACAGGAAATTCTCCATACTTTACTCCTCCACCTGTTCTCGGATACCGGTAAGGCACCACGTGAAAGGGCTCTTCGTCTATCGAAATAATGCGAAGCATGGTTTCAAGACGCTCCCCCCCGCTTGACAATTACCTGATCTCCCTCATATCCAACCCGAAGCCGACATTTTTCCACGTTTTTGTGCTCAAGCAGGTACCTGGCCAGGGCGGCCACCACGTGCCGCTCGATGGCGCGCTGCAGCGGACGGGCGCCGTATCGCCGGTCGAAACCGTCTTCGATAACAAACTCCACCAGACTGTCGTCGAACTCGAGGGTGAGTCCGCGTTTCTCAAAGCCTTCCCGAACAGCCAGCTCTTTAAGCTCCTTCATGGTGATCTTCCTGACGGACTCTGGCCCGAGCGAGCGGAAAATAACGACCTCGTCTATCCGGTTGAAAAACTCCGGGCGGAAAAAGGATCTGATACTTTTCGAGTAGTCGATCCTGTCATCTGCCACGAATCCCACCGAGCCGCCTTCACCTGCTCCCAGATTGGAGGTCATGATGATGACAGTGTTTCGAAAATCGGTCACCCGGCCGTAGGCGTCCACTAGGAATCCCTCGTCCAGGACGGTCATCAGGGCGTCAAAGATGGAGCTGTCCGCTTTTTCAATCTCGTCGAACAAGACCACACTGAACGGCCTCTCCCGGATCTGCTTGATGAGCTTGCCCGGCTCCCGATTTCCGCCGCCGATGAGCCGATAGATCTGGAAGGGATGCTGAAACTCGCTCATGTCCAACCGGATCAGGGGATCAACCCGCTGCCCCTTCCCGAAGAAATACCGGGCCAGCGCCCGGGTGGTGGCGGTTTTCCCTACACCGGTGGGCCCGGCGAAGATCATGGTCGAAATAGGCTTTCCCGGGTCGTTCAGGCCGGTCTTGAACACCTTGACCACGTTGCAGACCTTGTCGAGTGCCTCGTCCTGGCCGATGATTCGTTTGGTGAAATACTCCCGCAGCTCTGTTACATCCAGCAGGAGATCGTCACGCAGAAGCAGTTCCATCATCCCCGTTTTGGCCGCGAAGGCGTTGATGACCTGCTGACGAGTTATCTTCTTGCAGCCCTCCAGAAACGCTTCGTTCAGGCAGCCACTGAGAAACTTGACAGCCTTGCCGGGGAAACTCTCGTATTTGACGTACCGCCTCAGCAGCCCGTAAGTTGACTCGAGGGCTTCCTGCTCGATGGTCACCTCCAGGTTCTTTTCGGCGTAATCCTTGAAATGCCCGAGCACGTTCAGCACTTTCTTTTGCGTCATCTCCTTGATGAAAATGGTCTGGAAGTGATCGGCGAATCCGGGGAGCAGGCTGCGGACGCTTTCGAACTCGCGGGGCGTGACCTCGCTTACCACCTGGAGATCACCCGCTTCGAGAAACGGCGTCATGAACGCCGCCAGGGAGTCTTCCGGGCCTTCCCCCACCACCCGCAGAAGATCGACGAAATCCACGAGCCACAGAATACCGTTTGCTTGTTTGAGCTCCCTCATTACTCGTTCGCACGTCTCCTGCCAATCGCCCAGGTATTTGGCCCCCGCGGTCATCCGGTGAGGGGAGGATCTCCAGAAGGTGGTCTTGCGTTTTCCGGCGTGGACTTTCTTGAGCGTGTTTATCTTCCGGATGGCCTCCAATATGATGGCGCTCTTACCGACGCCCCGGTCGCCGACCAGAAGCAGGTTGGCCCGTTCCCCGACGATCTTGTCCACCACCGTCCTGATCGTTTCTCCCTGCTCCCAGGCCACGTCGGGAAAGAGCTTGATCTTCCGTCGGAGACTCTTGGGATAGGGGAGCCGCTCGGCCACGGCCGGGAGCACTTTCAGGAGCTCCCCGATATCGAACATTCCCTTCATGTATGACGGCCTCTTTTTGGCGCGGACCCGGATCTTGACTTCCTCCAGCCAGGGATCTCTCGGAAGGACGTATCGGTGAATCTCTTCGGGCTCTTTCCCCATGAAACGGTCCCGGGTGAAGTGCTCTATCAGAGTCGGGAGCTGGTCCGGACGGTAGAAGAAGAAGCGATGGTCCAGCAAGGGAAGAAAGCACTCGAAGTGCCCGCCTTCGGTCTCTCCGAACACAGCGGCCACCGGGACACGGATGGCGGCAACACCGGGATACACCCCGTCTTTCTCTTTGTAAGCCGGTCGCACCCATACGTTGAAGGCCTTCAACGAGGGGCTTTTTATACGAGGATTGGCTCCGTAAGGATTGGCCGTGTAATCTGCCTTGAGCTGGTTAGCAAAAGCCGCCTTGAGCTTCTTCATGCTTACGCCCACCATCTCGTATCCCACACCGACGAGATGACCGCAGATGGCCTGGTCATCGAGCTTCCAGCACAACAGGGGGTAGCAGATGATTTCCATCATTCGCCTCCGGCCAGAGGCAGGGGACCGTCGGTAAATGCTTCTGAAAAGAGAACCAGCCAGTCATGCAGGGACATGTCCGAGCGGTTGATGGTGCTCGTTCTCAAATCGGTTATGGTGTCGTTTCCCAGTTTTCCGTGGGGCAGGCAGTACAATCGCACCACCTGGCCGAACTCGAACGGTGCGTCATCCAGCGTGGCCGTGCCGCTCTCCAGCGCCTCGACCCACTCTTCGAGCAATGACGCCTGCCTCCGAGTGAAATCAACCGCATCGCAGCCGTCGGGGACATCGACCACCCTGACCTGTACCGGGACCGGCGTGGTGAACGGCCTGTAGAACACGTGAATGCCCACCTCGTTTTGGAAAAACTTCCGGCTCCCGGGACCACTCAACACGATCCACCCCTCATTCGGCTGAACCACGTGGCTGAATATCTCGACGAATACACCATTCTTCCACAACTTCGAGTACACTTGCGAAAGAAACTCCACCTCCTGGTCCCCCAGTTCCTCGACACAGGAACGAATGTGCAGAACCACCGTCTCTATCCTGTCCTCCACGAGCTCTTTGAACTGAAAATACAGGTATGACAACTCAAGATATGTATTGAGAAAGGCGGCCCGCGATTTTTCCACGATTGTCCGGGCTTCGACATATACCTCCTTGAGGTGCTCGCGAACGGCCATTCCTGAACCGCGGTACTTACATAGTCTTCCATACCCATACCAGCTTAGGATTTTGGCAGATGGCCTGCTGCTCAACCGGTCACTGATGTGATACTTCCTGCTGCCGGTCCCTCCCGTCTCCATAGCCCACAGGATGTCTTCGAGCTCCCTCTCGTAACCGCGGGCAGCCTCTTTTAACGATTGTGCCGCCAGCCTCTTCGAGAATGCTCCCGATTCCACCTCCATGACGCTGTCACTCTCCGGAAGCGTTTCCAGGTAAGCGCTGATCTCCGATTCGATGCGCCCGACAAACTCGTACAGCTTCCTGAAAGCTGAAAGGGATTTATCCTTTGCCACCTGCTCCGGAAGCAGCTTCAGCTCCCGGGGCTGGACCTCCTCCAGGGGAGTGACGCGGGGCAGGAGCTTTCCCCGGTGAAGGTAAATCTCGAACAGTATCGGATGATCCGCGGGCACCGCTATCATCTGGCCGGCGGAGAGAGAGGTGAGCTCTTTTTCTATCGTTCTTTTCAAGGCGCGGCCGCCGAGCTCGGAATCGAATCCCCTGGCCGCCACCTTTTCCAGCGCCCGGTGGGAGACGTTCAGGATGGTGGTACGGCGCACGAACCCGTCACGCCGCAAGAGCTCCGCAATCTGCAGTCGGGCGATCTGTATTACCTCCTCCAGCTTCAGCCGGTGGAACACCACCACCCTGTCCACCCGGTTGAGGAACTCCGGCCGGAAAAATTCCTCCACCGATGTGCGGTAGGTGCCCGCCTCGGTCGCTTCGGTCTTCAGCAGCCCGATTTCCCTGCCCGCCGCCGCCGCGCCGATGTTTGACGTCATGATGATAATGGTGTTGGTAAAATCGACGGTCCGCCCAAGGGCGTCCGTCAGCCTCCCTTCCCCGAGCACCTGGAGCAGAAGGTCGTGCACGTTGGGATGCGCTTTCTCTATCTCGTCGAGCAGGAGCACGCAGAAAGGCCGGTACCGAACCTTCCCGGTGAGCTGGCCCTCGGGGTGATGCAGGTCACCGATCAACCGGTTGACGGCCCCGGCGTCGATGTACTCGTTCATGTCGAACCGCACCAGGCACTCCTCGTCGGTGAACAGGTAGCGAGCCAGAACCTTGGCCGCCTGGGTCTTCCCGACTCCCGTCGGACCGATGAACAAGAAAGCCCCGACGGGTTTTTCCGGATCGTTGAGACCGGCCTTGAGCGTGTGGACCGTGTCGATCAGGCAAGAAAGCGCTTTCTTCTGCCCCACCAGGTATTTCTCGAGGCCTTCCCGGACCTCCCCTTCCTCGAAGCACACCGACCGGTCGAACATCCTGTTGTTCAGCCGGCTGACGGCCTTGAACTCCTCGTGCACTTCATCCCGGTCAACGAGTTTGGTTTTGTACTTGGAGGCCATCCGTTTCAGCATGTCCACCACACCCCCGGGGAGGGCTTTGTGCCGCATGAAGGTCCGCTGCAGCGTGAACAGGCAGTGGATAGCCTGGTTGGTGATGCGAAACGATGAGCGGTACTCCTGTTTAGCCCGCTGCTTCATAACCATCTTTATCCCGGCCGGCCGAGGAGGCTCCGGTACCCGTATGACCTGGAAAAGATCGGCAAACCGGCGATCGATCTCCTGGACGACCTTCCACTCCTCGGGAGTGGCTTCCCCGATAACCCTGAGCTTCCGTTCTTCGAGGTACGGACGCAGCACGTCACTGAGCGTCATATTGTTCTGAGCGCTCTTGCCTACCCTGAGCAGGGCCACGAGGTTGTCGAAAAACAGGCTGTCCTTCTTGTTGATCCTGTGCCGTATCTTGAGACGCCCCATTGCATACTGTATGATCGACTCGAACCGCTTCTGCCACATGCCTACCACCGCCATCCCCGACACCACGCGGATTGGATCGATGAACCACACCTTTTCCAGCCGGGCATAATGGCTGCGCTTGCTCCCGGCCAGGTGACGGTAGACCGCTTCGTGAAGCACCGTCGTCCGGCCGGCTCCTTTCGGGCCGACCATGATTACCGGTACGATATCTTTCTGGTAAAGGGTCTTTCGCACCCGCTCGACCAGCTCATCGCGGTAGAATGCCCGGTAGAGCTCGTCGGGATAGAGGTTGTTCAGGTCCTTGCCTACCTTTTCGATCTCCTCAAAGCCGTGAAACGTGGTTTTTTCTCCGAACAGGCAGGCAAACAGCTGGCTGAGGTCGGTGTCAAACGGGATCTTGTTCCCCGAGACGTACACGCATTCTTCGACAATGGTTATAAACTCGTCTTTGGCAGACATGTAATCTTCAGCCGTTACCTGGCCGCCTTTGTACTTGCGCATTTCTCTGAGCAGGTGTTTGATAACCTCCTCCACCTGCAGCCGGAGATCGATTTTACCGCCTTCGTTTTTTTCGGCGACAAAGATATGATTTTGGAAGCCCGGCAGGCAGACGAATGTCTCTCCATCGAGATTGAACCGGGCCACGGTAAAGGGTCCGCAGACGAGCTTCTGCCCGGACATGAACTCCAGGTCCATTTTCTGAAACTTCACCTCCGGGTTGAACCGGAACCACAGGAGATGGTCGATGTTGGCGCGGCGGGTGTAGAAATCGCGGAACATCCCGCAGATATGCTTTGTCAATTGCCGCAGGGCTTTTTCGAACCGCCTGTCACTCCCGGCGGGGCTCCCGGTAAACAGCGGGGAGATCTCGTAAACACGGTCCTTGCTGCACCGGACGAGGGCCGGAAACTCCAGTGTAACAACTGCCATCGCCGCGCGTCCCTCCTCACCGGCTCACCGGTTCACACCGTCACATCAAGACTGTTAAACTCCGAATTCAGCCCCGGGGAGTTGTCACCCCTCGATCAGAATCCGGGTCATATTAACAAAAAACTGCCCGTCAAGGATCTCCCCCAAAACCATGACCAACTCGTCCATATCTTTTGCTTCACGTTTTTCCCTGTACACTTTATCCGTGAACGAGCCGTATTCATACTTCCTCCGTTTCTGGAGGCCTTTGAAAAATTTCTGCCGGTGTATGTCTTTTGGTATCCGGAAGTTATCGAGAGCACGATTCTCGACATCGATAACGTATTTGCAGCTGGCGCACGTCCTCCGGTTCAACCAGACATGGCATCCCCTTTCCTCCCGGAAGTACAGGTACGGGCACCGGCCGGTGAACTCGATCACGGCCCCGATGACCATCCCGTACCGGTCATCTATCTCGACTGTTTTCTCGCACTCCTTGACCAGGTACACCGCGCGGACGTCGCCGCCGCTCTTCCCCTTGTCCTTTTTCGACGGTTTCTTTTTCTTCTTTTTGCCCCTGGACTCCTTTTTCGTTTTGCCCTTTGCATCCTCTTCCCCGGACTTTTCAAGCTCCCGGTGCTCCTTGGGGACCATATCGCGAAGCACGTTTGGGGAAACTAAATCCGCGGCCTCTTTAGCCGGCTGTTTCTGATCCTGATCCTCCTGCTTCAGGTAAACCAGGCAGACCCTGGGCTCGAAGTCCTTCCGGCGGCCGACTCTTAGGTAGAGTTCGATAACCTCGAGAATCGAGGTCCCTTCCCCATAGATCCCTATCGTGCACACTTTAGCCCTCGGCGTCAGGGCCTCGTAGAGGTCAATCATCACCTCCATGAAATCCAACCGCCACTGGTAGTGCTCTTTCACCATCGCCGGCGTGAACTCTTTTTCATCGAACAGCATGAGAGCGGCTTCCGCTTCCCGCTCCCCGATGTCTTCAAACATTGTCCGACAGCGCGCCGCCAGCTTTTCGAACAGATCGAGCTTACCCAACTCATCCTTCATTTTCCAGCTTTTCTTCTTTAGCCGCTGTTTGCGCTTCTTATAGATGTCGAGCCGGCTGA
>CAZSJP010000242.1:0-6958 GCA_964606675.1 uncultured bacterium | reverse complement strand
GCTCGGATCGGGCGGCGCGATGGTCGCGGGAATCCTGTTGTGGTGGAAAGGTTGGTACTGGGCCGTTCCGGTCGTGAGCCTCGCGATCGGCGTCATCATCCTCTACGGGGCGGTTCGACTGACCAGGGCGTCGGTGCACGTGTTGATGGAAGGCACTCCCGAGCACTTGGACGTCGGCGAGGTGGAGGACGCGCTCGAGGGCATTCCGGGGGTGTCCGACGTGCACGACCTGCACATCTGGACGGTGACGAACAAGCGCGAGGCGCTATCCGTGCACTTCGTAGCTGCCGACGGCACGGACAGCTCGGCAGTGCTCTGCGAGGCGCACGACCTGCTGCGGAGACGATTTCGGCTCGACCATGCGACGATCCAGGTTGAGCCGCCGGATTTCGAGCACATGGAATGCAGCTTCGAATGATGAGCATCGGGTAGCCCGTCGGTCGCGATCCGAGTGGTCGAACGGCCGGCAAAGCTGTGGGCGCGATTCAGGCGAGCCGTTCCGTGCGACTGTCCGGGATGCGCAGGAGCTGGCCGCCTAGCTCGGCCGACGTGCGGGCGTACATGCCGGGGAGCGTGTAGTCCATCGCCGCGTGAACGCCTATGGGGGAGGCGTCTCCGGCGGACAACGCTTGCACGAAATCCCAGACCATGGCGCCGTCAATCCCACCGTGGCCGCTGTCGGCGAGCGGCCCCAAGCCAGGTGAGGCATCCCAGTCGGCCTCCAGACAGTCCTTGACTTCCTGGCCGTCGACGTAGACCCGACCGCTGTCCCATCCGCATCGTTTCCACTCGACGTGGCCTTTGGTGCCGTAAAGGCTAAACCATTGTCCCCCAGGCGCCGACGGCACAGAGAAGCCCACCAGCTGACGGATCGGCACGCCACCAGACGTGTTGAGGATCGCGACCTCCATGTCGGGCGAGCCGACCTCCGGATCTGTCCGCACGCCCGTCGAGAGGCAGCTTACCGACGTGCATCGCTCGCCGGTAAGCCATAGGAGCGGCCCGAGGGAGTGGGTGACGTACAGGATCGGATGATACGCGGCTCGCCAAGTCGGCGTGGTGTCACCGACGGCGGTATCCGTTCTTGGCGCGGTCATGCGACCGTCGCGGTCCATCCAGGTGATGTGCCGTATGTCGTGCACGTATTCGCCCTCCGCGTGCACAGGGTCGCCGAGAACGCCGGTGTCCAGCAAGCCTTTCCAGGAACGTATGAAGCCGTAGTAGTTGCAGTTCTCCCCGAGCATGTAGAAACCGCCCGTCCGCTCGACCGTGTCGACGATGCGCTGCGCACCCTCGACGGAATCGGCAGCCGGCACCTCGGAGAGGACCGCTGCACCCGCCTCAAGCGCGGCGCAAACGTGATCGGCGTGCTGCGCGGGCGAACTGGCGACGACGACGATGTCGGGCTGGTGCGTGAGCATGTCCTCGAACTCCGCACACTGAGCCGCCGACGGAATGGCCCGGCCGGCTTCGCTCAGCCGCCGGTCGATCCGATCGGAGATGGCGGTTACGCGCGTCTCCGGCAATGCGTCGAACAGCGACGCCAGCGACAGGCCGCGTCCCATGCCTACGACGCCTACGGAGATGGTCATGTCACGTCGCCTCGTTCGCCCATCGTCGCGTGAACGCGTAGATGGCGGCAAGCATGAAGTCTTCGAGCCCCGGGTCGGTCCACCGCCCGTCCGGAATCGTGTACGGTCTGACCGCGGACCACGGATTCAGCGGGTCCGATACGGACGATATCCTGAACCGTCGCTGCCGCCCGCGCAGACGAATCGTCCGCCTCATCGGCGCCGAAGACAGAACCGGACATTCGCCGCAGGTGCCGTCGGGCATCTCGGACGCGGGCAGTAGGACATCGTTCCATGCAAACGACCGGTTGGGTGGAAGGGCGAGTACGGCCGTTCTGGCGCGTCGTACGCACTCTCTGGACAGACCGGACGGCGTGATCTGATAGCGTGCATCGTACACACACCATCTCCGAAGTGCCTGATGCGATAGTGCGATCGGGGCGATGATGACGATGGCAACCGTCGCGGCCAGAATCATGGTCGATAGGGGCGACGTGCCCAGCAAAGCCGATGCGAAGTCGGGCGCTATCGCCGCGACACAGACCAGACCGAGCGGGGGTACAACGGCAACGGCGCACCCAAGCGCGACCATCGTCGGGACGTGAGCCTCGACGCGCCTGATGCACACACCGTGGGCGCCAACGGCCGTGCCGAGCACGTCGACGGTATCCGTGCCTGCCCGCATCGGTCAGTCTCGCAGCAGCGAGTCCGGCGGCGCGGCCCACGGCCTGCCGAGCACCAGGGTTATCCGGCCCGCGAGCACGTCGGCGGGATCCTCCGGGAATCGTATGGCGTCCATCAGCCTGACCAGGTCGGTGTAGGGTAGGTCGTCGGGCGTCCATAGGCCGATGAGTCGGTCGATGCCGGGCGGTATGTCGTCGCGCGCGTCCAGCACCTGTGCCACCGAATCGGCGAAGGCTTCCAGGTTCATCGTTCCGTCGAGCGACGGGATGTTGGACAGGCGAAGCCTCCCGCGCGCTCCAGGGAAGACGGCCCATCGGAACGTGTTGTCGGGCTGCAACCATACCCAGGCAGCCCAGCCTGCAGGCGCGCCGCGGCCCATCCTCGGCGGCTCGATGAGGTGTACGTTGCCGTTTGCCATGACGAGATACGGGAGGCCGAATGAACCGTTCGCGGCGAGCAGCACCGAGCCGATTACCTCGTCGGCCGTCATGTCTCGATCGAGCACGAGGTTGATGTCCATAGGCACCATCACCGAGTCGGGGCTGCGTTCCTGCATCGTGGTCCTGGCACTCTTCAGGAAGTCGACGATGTCGCGCCCCGTCATCTCAGCGACGCCGTCCAGCGATTCGAGCGGATCGGGATTGGCGATGGCGGCAAGCTGTGTGTCGGCACCCATGCGAGCGTATAGAGTCGGGAAGTACCCGGCCTCGGTGGTGCTGGAGCTAACCGGCGGACGATATAGCTCGGTCTCGGTAAGCTGCTGCTTCAGCGTACGTTCCTCGCCGCTGCACCCGAGTGCGATCGCGGAGAGGAGAACGATCGTAGCAACGGCGCGCGGCGATGCCACGCTCGCCGTCACGCGGTGATGTTGCGCCGCGTATCCTGTGTGCATGGAAGACGTCCCGGTTGGGGTGGAGAACGTGCCTTACGGCAGAAGAATGAATATACCGCCGGCGTCCCCCAATCGCATGGGGTTGGGCGCGCCGACCGCGCGCGATGCACGCTTGACTGCCGCCACACGAATCCTTACCATGCCCATGGCCGGTCGGCAGCGGGCCTGCATGACGCGGTGCTGCACCTGGACCAGATGGCGCACTATCATCAGCCGACGAGTGTCGGCGTCACACCCAGAGGCGAGGCACATGGGAGACGCGAGCGGAGCTATCAGAGTCGGAGTCGTCGGCGTGTCGAGGGGGCTGAGTTTCGCCCACGCCGCGCCCCATGTCGGCATGGAGCTGGTTGCGCTGTGCGACACATGGGAGGAGAAGCTGGCCACAGTTTCGAAAGACCTCGGGGTCGCTTCATACGTCGACTACGAGGAGTTTCTCGGACACGACATGGATGCGGTAGTGCTGGCCAACTACTTCCATCAGCATGCGCCGTTCGCGGTCAAGGCCCTGGGCGCGGGCCTGCACGTGATGAGCGAGTGCGCCGCGTGCGGAACGCTCGGCGAGGGTGTGGCACTCGCACGAGCCGTTGAGCGGAGCGGCAAGACGTACATGTTCGCGGAGAACTACCCGTACATGGTGTACAACCAGGAGATGCGCAGGCTCTACCTTGAGGGCGCGGTCGGGGAGTTCAAATACGGAGAAGGCGAGTACATCCATCCGATGGACCTGGAGGCGGTAACCGGGATCTCGCCGGGCATGGACCACTGGCGCAACTGGATACCCGCCACATACTACTGCACCCACGCCGTCGCTCCGGTGATGTTTATAACCGGCACGCGACCGGAGAAGGTGAACGGGTTTGTCGTCGCCTACGACCACGACGATCCGCAGATCACCGGCACCGTTCGCCGCTCGGACACCGCGTCCATCATCGTGTGCCGCATGGACAATGGAGCCGTCATGAAGGCGGCACAGGTGGGCCTGCGCGGGCATGGCAACTACACGCGCATACACGGCAACCGGGGGTTGATGGAGAACTGCCGATGCGGCGACCAGCAGTCTATGCGCTTGAGGGTCGAGCCGTTCGACGCAGCCGACGGCGAGCTGGTCGACAAGGTGTACATGCCGGACTTCCCGAGCTATGGGAAGGATGCAGCGGAAGCAGGGCACGGCGGCGGCGACTACTTCACGAGCTACCACTTCGCCGAAGCCATCAGAGAGAATCGTCAGCCGTACCTGGACGTCTACCGTGGCATAGACATGAGCATCGTGGGCATCCTCGCGTGGAAGTCGGCTCTGTCCGACTCGGCGCCGTTGGAGGTCCCTGACTTCAGGGACGAGGCCCAACGCAAGCTGCACGAGGACGACCATTGGACACCCGATCCGGCCAGGTCCGGCCCCCGACAGCCGCCGTCGAGCCTGCGGGGAGACATAGAGCCGACGGAGGAAGCGCGGGAGCGTGCCACGCGAGTCTGGCGCGAGAACGGCTACACGGGCGAGTAACGCTCCCGGCATGGCTCGGTTGGCTCGCGCGCGGGGCCGACGTACCATCGTAGCGACGACGAGACGATTCCTCTCGGCTGCCGCCCGCGTTCCGCGCGCGGCCCGAACGCATGGAGCCTACAATGAACCTTCGCGAACGACTCACCGCCGTGCTGGCCGGTGAGATGCCGGACGCCGTGCCGTGGTTCACCGACCTGACGTACTGGCATCACGGCAAGTTTGAGGACGGCGACCTCCCCGAGAAATACCACGGGGCGGACGGATTGATGCAGCTTCATCGCGACCTCGGTGTCGGGGTGTACCTGTTCACGCCGTCTCTCGTGAAGACCGACTACGCGTCAGACGACTTCCGGTGGGAAGGCGAGCGGATCGACGACGAGTACTCCCGGATAGTGGTCACGTCGCCGGAAGGCAACCTCGAGGGCATGAGCAAGGCGTGCCCGACATCGTACTCATCGGCGATTCTGGAGTATCCGGTGAAGACGCCGGACGATCTGCGCGTCGTGCGCTCCTGGTACGAGGCGATGCGCTTCACGCCCAACTACGATGAGGTAGTCGCCTGGGACGAGAGCCTCGCCGGCGACGGGTTCGGGATGCCGCTGATTCCGCGCACGCCTCTCGGCACGCTGGCCGCCCAGTGGGCCGGTGTGATGAACCTGACCTACATCGCCGCCGACGCGCCCGACGAGTTCGAGGAGACGCTGGAGGCGATGCGCCGATGCGAAGACGACATGTATCGCATATATGCCGATTCGCCGTGCCCGGCGCTTGAGATCGGCGAGAACCTCTCCGCCGAAGCTATGGGCGGAATGTGGCGCCGCTACAGCCGCGACTACTATCGCGAGCGATGCGACATGCTGCACGCCGCGGGGAAGAAGATCGGCTGTCACATTGACGGAACGCTTGGCCGACTGCTGGGCGACTTGGCCGAGGTCGGCATAGATTTCCCCGAGTCGGTGGTGCCGGCACCCGTCGGCGACCTGACGCTTGAGGAGATCAGGGATTGCGTGCAACCCGACACCATCGTCTGGGGCTGCATCCCGAGTGCGATGTTTGCCGAGCCGTTCGACTCCGATTGGGTGCTGGATTTCGCGCGAGAGGCCGTCGACGTGCTCGGTCGGAACGGCAACCTCGTGATGGCCGGCGCGGATCAGGTGCCCCCCAACGGCGACATCGAACTAGTGCGCAAGATCGGCGATCTTCTCGAAGAGATCGGCGCTCCCGGCTAACGCCCCTCCGGCAACAGCCACCGGGGCGAGTCGCCGGGTTTCGCCAGTGTCCGGTCGATCTCATCAGGCCCATCTGAATGGAGAGACGTGAATGCCGATCGCAACCTTCGATAAGCTTATGGCGGATGCCCAGCGGGGCGGCTACGCCGTCGGCTATTTCGAGTCGTGGAATCTCGAATCGTTGTCCGCGGTCGCCGATGCCGCCGAGGCACGCAAGTCGCCGGTCATACTTGGGTTCAGCGGCATCAACGTGCCGGACGCGAATCGCGTGGTTCGGGAGCATCTGACTGACTACGCGGCGCTCGGTCTGTCGGTATGCAACAGACTATCGACGCCGGCGGCGCTGATCTTCAACGAGTCGGCCGACATGCTCTGGCTGCGCGAGGCGGTCGACCTGGGCTTCCAGATAGTGATGTTCGCGGACGAGGGGGCCTCGAAGGCGGAGCAGGTTCGCACGGTTCGCGAGTTAGTGGAGTGCGCGCATGCGGGATCGTCCGCCGTAGAGGGAGAACTGGCGTCGCCGCCAGGCCTGCATGGCGATCGCACAGAGGCGAGCGGTGGCACGATGACCGACCTGGACGAGGCGCGCACGTTCGTAGAGGAAACCGGCGTCGATGCTCTGTCCGTCAACTTGGGGCAGGAACATCTCCATGGTCGCGCCGAGACCAGCATCGACCTCGACCATCTCGGCCGTCTGCTCGACGCGCTCGACGTTCCACTGGTGCTCCACGGAGCAACGTCGATTCCGGCGGATCAGATCCGGCAGGCGGTTGCGATGGGCCTGCGGAAAGTGAACGTCGGCAGCGTGCTTCGGCAAGCGTACTTCGACAACCTGAGGGAATCGTGCCGGAACGTGTCGGAGCCGTACAACCCCTACGAAGCCATCGGGTCGGGGCTGGAGGCGGACGTTCTGGTGGCGGGCCGCAAGGCGATGCAGGCAGAGGTCGAACGACTCATGGACGTGTTCGGCAGTTCGGGTCAGGCGTGAGATAGCCGCTGGCGGGATTGCGCACGAGCGCACCTAGCCGCGAAAGGCAGACGCCGCGCTCTAGAGATCGGTCGGGGGAAATAGTGGCGGAGG
>CAZSJP010000241.1:0-6960 GCA_964606675.1 uncultured bacterium | reverse complement strand
CGGCCGACGTAACCTCGCCGGAGGTCGGTGAAACTTGGTTCATGTATTCTCCTTGGATCCCACAGTATTGCGCCGGCCGGCCGCCACCATGCGACCCGCGCGGCACGACGCCCGGGAAAGACGTGATCTCGCTCTGACTATTGACCACGAGCCCACGACAACCCTCATTATGAAGAACGTATCGCCCTCCGGGCGAGTCAAGATTGTGGCCAGTCGGGGCGTGTTTGGGAATTTGGCGCGGCAGGAGAAGCCGGATACCGGCGGCATTCTGCTCCTCTAGCCGACTTCCTCGCCGGTACTGACGTTTCGTGATATTGCGTGCATGGCCGTCAGTCGCGCCGATGCCGTGTTTCAGCCGTGCAGGCGGCATGTGGCATGGGTCGCGCTGCCGGATGTCTCTTGCCTGGCAGCCGCGTGTCACGGCGCACCGAATGGCGTGGTGTGCTCCCCGACTGACCGTGTAAAACTCATTGGTGCCGTCATTTCAACCGAGCTCTTGAAACCGACGTCTTTGCCGCGGGGGCGCGCGGGGCATCGGCCGATGCGAGGCCGATCCCGATTGTTCCGACCGCGGCTTTGGGAGGCGTGATGAATCCATATCCGATCCAGGAACAAGACCGAAGGGTAACCCTCGGTCTCAAACGTACCGAGCCGGGCGATTGGCACCACGGGTATCCTGAGTACTACGTGGAACGGGACGACGAGAAATGCATCAGATGCCTCGTCTGCGTCCGCCAATGTCCGTATGACTCGACTTTCTACGACCCTGAACGACGCGTCGTGTACAACAAGGACGAGAACTGCGTCCAGTGCCGACGGTGCGAATACGAGTGTCCGACGAGGGCGATCCGTATCCTCGACTGGGGTTGCGGGCCGCGAGAGCACGACGTGTGGCGGCGGAAAGTCATCCGGACGGTGTACCGACAGGCCGACACCGGGGCCGTGAGCCTCATCGGGTTCGCCAACGACGAGGAGTACTACTCCTACTTCGACAGGATGGTGCTCGACGCCTCGCAGGTCACCAACCCGTCTATCGACCCGCTCCGCGAGCCGATGGAACTGCGGACGTACGTCGGACGCAAGCCGCTCAAAGCGACCCTGGATGCCGACGGAGAGATCGATACAGATGCCGAGACGGCCGATATCCCACCGAACTTGAGATGCGAAGTGCCCGTGATTTTCGCGCCGATGTCCTTCGGCGCCATCAGCCAGAACTTCCAGAAAGGACTGGCAGCGGCAGCGCAGGAGATGGGGACCTACTTCAACACCGGCGAGGGCGGTTTGCATCCCGATCTCTACAAGTACGGCGACAACGCCATGGTGCAGGTCGCATCGGGCAGGTTCGGCGTCGACCTGGATTACCTATCGCGGGCGGCGGCGTGCGAGATCAAGATCGGTCAGGGCGCGAAGCCCGGCATCGGCGGACACCTGCCCGGCGAGAAGGTTACGCACGAAGTATCGCGCACTCGGATGATCCCCGAAGGCAGCGACGCCATCAGCCCTGCGCCGCAGCACGACATCTACTCGATTGAGGACCTGCGACTCCTCATCTACGCGATGAAGGAAGCGACGCATTACAAGAAGCCGGTGAGCGTGAAGATCGCCGCGGTGCACAACGTCGCTGCCATCGCGAGCGGCATCGTGCGGGCGGGGGCCGATATCGTCGTGCTCGACGGCTTCCGCGGCGGCACCGGAGCGGCACCGACGGCGATTCGCAACAACGTCGGCATCCCGATCGAGGTCGCCCTTGCGCAAGTCGACCAGCGGCTGCGCGACGAGGGAATCCGGCACAGAGCGTCCGTGGTCGCCGCCGGCGGCATCAGATGCGCGGCCGACATCGTCAAGGCCATCGCGCTGGGCGCCGACATCGTATACATCGGCACCGCCGCCATGCTGGCTGTCGGCTGCACGGCCTGCCAGCAATGCCACAGAGGTATGTGCTCGTGGGGCATCACGACTAACCGCCCCGACCTCCTGCCGCGTCTGCCGGCGGACTACGCGGCGGAGCGTCTGGCGAACCTACTGCGCGGCTGGAGCCACGAGATCAAGGAGATGCTCGGACTGATGGGCCTCAACTCCGTTGAGAGCCTGCGCGGCAACCGGCTGAAGCTGCGAGGCGTGGGGTTGGCTCAGCATGAATTGGACGTTCTGGGCATCCAACAGGCGGGAATATAGACATGAAGATCGTATACCCGGTTGAAGACCGGTGCATAAATTGTCACCTGTGCGAAGTCGCGTGCATCATCGAGCACTCTCGAACTAGGATGTCGCTGCCGGCGTACCATATCGAAGGGCTGAGGTTCAACAGCCTGGACTCCATCGATACGATCGATCCGGCGGAGGCGGCCGCGGCGGGCAGGCCGAAGCCGCTCACCAGGACCGTCGTCGAGACGGTCGAGTACGCGTCGGTAAGCACGAATTGCCGCCATTGCGAGATGCCCGATTGCGTCCTGGCGTGCAAGAACGGTTCGCTCTACGTGGACGACGAGGGACGGGTTTTGCTCCACGAAGACAAGTGCGTCGGGTGCTGGATGTGCATCATGGCGTGCAGGTACGGCGCGATCACGCGCAACCCGTTCACGACGAACGTCCCGGATCAGCCAAACAACGGGATCAACCACCACTGCGACTTGTGCCCCGAGCGGGAAACGCCTGCGTGCGTATGGGTTTGCCCAACGGAAGCACTGGTGCACGAAGACCGGGATGGATCATGAACTACGTCATTATCGGCAATTCGTTCGCCGGGATGTTCGCCGCGGAGACAATCCGGAAGTGCGATTCGGAAGGCGACGTCAGAATCGTCAGCAGAGAGCCGCAGCACGTATACAGCCGCGCGATGATCCACGAGATGCTCGCGGACATGGTCACCGAGCCGATGGTGTACCTGCGCGACTGGGACTTCTACGAGAAGCTGCGTATACGCTCGCTGCTCGGCAAGGCCGCGACATCGATTGACGCCGATGCGAAGACCGTCGCGGTCGATGGGGCCGACATCCCGTATGACAAGCTGCTGATCGCCGTTGGCGCAAGGCCGTTCATTCCGCCAATGGACGGGCTTGACGCCGTCGAGCACCACACGTTCACGACCCTGGATGAGGCCCGGCAACTGAAGGACGCCACTGCTGGGCGCCGACACGCGGTCGTCCTCGGGGCCGGCCTGATCGGGCTGCAGTGCGCCGAGGCGCTTGTCCACGTCGGCTTGCACACCACGGTAGTCGAGATGGCGGAGACCGTGCTGCCAATGGCCTCGGACGAAGCTGCCAGCGCCATAATCCTCTCGGAGCTGCAAGCCCAGGGCATGGAGATCCGCACCGGGAACACAATCCAGGAGGTGTCCGAACTGCACGGACGCCCAACCGAGTGCAAGCTAAGGAGCGGCGAGACCATCCCGTGCGATCTCCTGGTGGTGGCCGTCGGAGTCAGGCCGGACGTATCGCTAGCCGAGACCGCCGGCATCACGTGCGACCGCGGGATCGTCGTCAACGAGAGGATGGAGACGAACGTTCCCGACATATACGCCGCCGGCGACTGTGCCAGCGGACCGGAGATCGTGACCGGCCTCAACATGGCTCTTCCGACGATCCCTATCGCGTCGACTCACGGAGTGATCGCCGGGTACAACATGGCCGGCTGCGAGAAGATATATCGCGGCGGCGTTCCGCTCAATGCGCTGCAGTTCGGGCGCGTGCAGATCGTCAGCTTCGGCTTCGTGAAGGACGAAGCCGATGCAGAGGTGTTCACCGCCGCGGACCCGTCGCAGAGCATGTACAAGAAGGTCATCATAAAGGACGGGCTCATCACCGGCGCGCTGTTCGTCAAGGACATAGACCGAACGGGGATATTCCGTCACCTCATGGAGTACAAGGTCGACGTCAGCAGCTTCAAGGATCACCTCATGTCTCCCGATTTCGGCGTCGGACATCTGCCCCGGCCGGTGCGAGACGCGATGTTCACGGTACCGCAGTAGAACTGCTCGAGGATACGGGATGAACACAGCACCATACACAGGCGCGCGTCGCGACCGGCCAGACAGCGCCGGGCCGGGCTGGCCGTACGTCCGACGTCCTCACGACGAGAAAGACATCTCCGCGTGCGGGATAATAGGCTTCATCAACCGCGATGGCACCCGCGTGTCCGGCGAGCCGATCAAACGCGCCATCGCGAACATGCACGACCGTGGCAACGGCCTCGGCGGCGGCTTTGCGGCGTACGGCATCTACCCGGAGCGTAAGGACGCGTACGCGCTGCACCTGATGTACGACGACGACGTCGCGATCGAGGAAGCCGAGAAGATGATAGACGGGCGGCTCGGTGTCGAGCACGCCGAGCCGATCCCTGTGCGTCCAGGCGGTAGCGTTCAGGATCACCCCGAATTCCGCAGGTACTTCGTCCGCGCGCCGGCGGACACAATCGGCAGCGAAGACGACTACATGGTCCGTTTCGTGATGGACGTCAACGTGCGTGTCGAGGGAGCGTTCGTCGTATCGAGCGGCAAGGACATGGGCGCCTTCAAGGGCGTCGGGTTCCCGGAGGACCTGGCCGATTTCTTCCGGATCGAGGACTACGAAGGATACACCTGGACGGGCCACAACCGCTTCCCCACAAACACGCCCGGATGGTGGGGCGGCGCGCACCCGTTCACGATCCTCGACTGGTCCATCGTGCACAACGGAGAGATCAGCTCATACGGGACCAATCGGCGGTATCTGGAGAGTTTCGGATACGCCTGCACGCTGCAGACCGACACCGAAGTGGTTGCGTATCTGCTGGACTTGCTCGTCAGGCAGCACGGCCTGAGCTTCGAACAGGCATCGGCGGTTCTCGCGCCACCGTTCTGGAGCGAAGCCGAGCGGATGCCGCCGGACGAGGCGAGGGCCGCTGAGGAGCTTCGACGGATATACGCGCCAGCCGCCTTGAACGGGCCGTTCGCGTTTCTCTTCGGCTACGGCGGCGGGCTGATCGGCCTCAACGACAGAGTGAAACTCAGGCCGCTGGTGATCGCCGAACGCGGTGAGACGGTCTACATGGCCAGCGAGGAAGCCGCCATACGAGTAATCAGTCCCGAGCTGGACAATCTGTCGTATCCGGTGGCGGGGAAGCCGGTGATCGTCCAGCTGAAGAACGGAAGCGGAGACATGCCCAATGGCAAATGAGGCCATCACCCCGCGTGCCGAAGGCCGAACCGAGAAGGTATCGGCCAAGGACGTCTACTACCGCGCCCTGAACGAACAGGTGCGAGCCGCTATCGACGCCGGAGCCGACCGGATCGAGCTAACCGACGTCATCGGCCACAGATATATCGGCACCGGATTCACAGCGCCGGGCGCGACGATACACGTCCATGGGGTGCCGGGTGAGGACCTCGGCGCCTTCATGGACGGCCCGCACGTTGTCGTGCATAACAACGCTCAGGACGGCGTCGGCAACACGATGAACGACGGACGGATAGAGGTCCACGGTCAGGCGGGCGACGTTGTTGGCTACGGGATGCGCGGCGGCAGAATCTACGTCAAGGGCGACGTGGGCTATCGCGTGGGCATCCACATGAAGGGCTACCACGAGAAGCAGCCGCTCATCGTGGTGGGCGGTTGTGCCGGCAACTTCTTCGGCGAATACATGGCCGGCGGCTGTCAGGTGCTTCTCGGCATCGGACAGTCGGCCGAGAAGCCGGTCGTCGGGAGTTACTGCGCGACAGGCATGCACGGCGGCGTGATGTACGTTCGCGGCGAACTACACCAGTGGCAGCTCGGCAAGGAAGTGCGGCAGTTCCCTCTGGACGACCAGAGCGAAGAGTTCCTGGCTCCGATCCTCAGCGATTTCGCCGAA
Source organism: uncultured bacterium (assembly GCA_964606675.1). Classification (GTDB taxonomy): domain Bacteria; phylum Latescibacterota; class MWCZ01; order MWCZ01; family MWCZ01; genus CAZSJP01. The sequence continues at coordinate 1,134 of CAZSJP010000241.1, read as the reverse complement.
ACATTCAGCATCGCTGAGCCGTTAGACGACTACGACCGTTACGTGAAGATCGTCCCGGTCTCCAAACGGCCTTACGGGCGGCTTTACGTGTACTGACGGTCGCTTCGACCCGTGGGAGGCCTGCAGGCCTCCCGATCGCCATGCGCGCCGTGCGCGGCGCGCGAGCGGAAAGGGGCAGGAAGATGAACCTGAACACATCCCTCAGCGAGCTGAACGAGCGCATACGAGCCACGCTTGATGCCGTTGCCAGAAGCAGGGACATCGGCCGAAATGAAGGCGTGCAGGATACGACGCTCGAAGCAACGTTGGACGCGGTTCACGCGCAACTCGAAACGCTAGGCGAATCGATCTGCGAGCAGGTTGCCGCTCACGCCGGCACGTACGAGATGATCAGATATCTGAATCGGGCGCTCGAGACCGAATACGCGAACGTCGCCGAGTACGAGCGGTACGGAAGCGTTGTCGAGGAAGCCTACCTGGCGGGCAAGCTCAAGGACTTCGCCCAAGAGGAGAGAAGGCACGCCAACGCCCTGTCGCAGAAGATCGGCGACCTCGGCGGCGAGCCGCGGTTCGAGATGGCGCACGAGATCCGCGACGACATGACGGCGTTCGATCTCCTGAGCAGCCGGCGTGACAACGAGTTGGAGGTCATCAAGTTCTACGACCTCGGACTGGAGAAGTTCGACGACGCCGAGTTCCGGTGGCTGATCGGCAAGATCAAGGTCGACGAGGACGAGCATCTGCGCGCGCTCGACGAGCTTCTGGAACGCTACAGGGACACGGCGCTCATCGTGAAGGAGTCGAAGGACTTCACGTGGTCCGACCCCTACATGGGCGAACCGGGCGAACGCGCCTGGATCGAGTAGGGCGTCCGGCGGGCGGAGGGGATCGTGGGTGGCCCTTGTCGGATTGGCTAGCTGCTGCCTATCCTTGTGGGGGATTTCGCGCGCCTCATCGTGGAGGGATCAGATCCAGACATGGTTGTGAACGACCATCATCTTCGAGTCGCGCTCAAGCGTAAGACGCTGTCGCGCTATGTCTGCGAGCCGGGATGTCTCGTCCTCGACGAGGTCGGCCTTCGCCATGGCAGAACGAGAGTGGATATCTTGGTGATCAACGGGAACCTTCACGGGT
>CAZSJP010000240.1:788-6997 GCA_964606675.1 uncultured bacterium | reverse complement strand
CGGCCGCAACTGAGAGCCTGGGCCATGTTCCCCGGCCTCCCGCCGCCCGAGATACGCGAGCTGATGCTGGAGCATTCGGTGCCCGACTCGGCGCGTACTCCCCGCGTGTGGTAGGGCCCCGGCTCTGCTTCTGAAGCATGTCGCGGTGCGCCCCGGTGTGCGCCCCCCTCTGCCGCTCTGCCCGGCTCCACACCGTAGCCTGCCGCGAATAGTGAACTCGAACGTAGCATAAGTTCTGCAATGAGCACGCGCTGCTCGGGTCGCCGCGAATGCGGAGCATTCGCCAATGAACTCGAACGCAGTGAAAGTTCAACAATGAACGCTCGCCGCTCGGATCGATGCGAATGCGGAGCATTCGCCAATGAACTCGAACGTAGTGAGAGTTCAACGCCACATGACGGGGCTGTCGTCGAGCGTCGCCATGACCCGGTCGCCGATCGACGTGAGCGTGCCAAGCTGCTCCTCGCTAAGGCGCACGTCCGTCGCGCCGACCACGCCCAGCACCTGCTCGGCGTTTCGCGCTCCGACTATCGGCGCGGTGACCGACGGCTGCGCGATTAGCCACGCCAGCGCCAGGTGCGCCACCGGGCAGCCAAGCCCCTCGGCCATTGTGCGCATTTCATCGACGCCGGCACACGCGACGCGGTAGGTCTCGCCCTTGAACAGCATGTTCTGGAGACGTATGTCGCCCTCGTCGAACTTGCTGTCGATGTTGAACTTCCCTGTCAGCAAGCCCTGCGCCATCGGGCTGTAGGGAATCACTGCGATGCCGTTGCTCTCGCAGAACGGCAATTCCGCGGCTTCAACGTGCCGCCAGAACAGGCTGTAGGGCGGCTGCAGCGAATCGATCCGGGCAATCTCCAGCGCTTCGGCCATCTGCGCGGCGGAGAAGTTCGAGACGCCGATCGCGCGTATTTTGCCCTGCTGCACGCATTCTGCCAAGGCTTCCATCGTCTCGGAGATCGGCACGCTGTCGTTGGGCCAGTGCACCTGGTAGAGATCGATACAGTCGACCTGCAGGCGGCCCAGGCTGCGTTCCAGCGCTGCGAAAAGGTCTTCGCGAGCAAGGTTGGACGGCGACACCTTGGTGGCGATCCGCATCTGACCGCTACGCCCGGTGAGCGCCTTGCCGATCACCTCCTCGGAGTGGCCTCCGGCGTAGCCCTCGGCGGTGTCGATCATGTCGATGCCCGCGTCGATCGCTGCGTGAATCGTCCTGATGGATTCCGCGTCGTCGACTTCGCCCCAGTTGGTGCCGCCGAACAGCCAGCCGCCCAAGATTAGTCCAGAGACGTCCTCGCCAGTCTTACCCATTCGCTTCCGGATCATGCCACGCTCCCACCTTCCAGTCTCACGGGGTTTCGTTCAGCCAACGTATCGAATGTACTCGCTCAGGCGGCATGTCCGAACCCGCTGGACGCTCCACAGTTGCCGGCGACGGCAACGCTCCGGTAGCTTAAGGCTATAGATCGGCAGGCGCCACACATGCTCGGGAGCAAAGGTCCGCACATGGTATTCGCCGTTGGGATGAACCCCGCGATCGACCGCACGTTGGTCGTTCCCGGTTTTGCGATCGGATCGACACTCAAGGCCGAATCGGTCGGCCTGCTTCCGGGCGGCAAGGGCGCTAACATAGCCGCGGTGCTCCGTCTTCTGGACGTGGACGTGCGTTACGTCGGGTTCGTCGGACGCGAGGAATCCGACGCATTCCGGGAACGGTTAGGGGGCGTGCCATGCGACATCGTCGATGTACGTGGCAGGACCCGTACCGACACAACGATCATCGACCCCGGCATATCCGAGACGCACATACGCGAGCCGGGATTCAGCGTATCGGTGGCGCAGGTGGATGAGTTCGTGGCCCTGCTCGGCAGACATATCGGCGGCGGCGACACCGCGGTGCTCTCCGGCAGCTTGCCGCCCGGCGCTCCGACCGATACATATGCGACGATCGTCGCGCTCTGCCGCAAGAAAGGCGCGGAAGTGCTGCTGGACACCTCGGGCGAAGCGTTGAGGTTCGGGGCCGCTGCCGTGCCGACTCTCATGAAGCCGAATCTCGAAGAACTCGGAGAGCTGGCGGCGGCGGATGGGGAGAGTGGGTCCGAGCCTCGGGAGGTTGCCGCGATAGCCTCGGCGGCTCGCACGATGATCGGCCGTGGGGTGCGGGGCGTTGCCGTCTCGCTGGGGGGCGACGGCGCGATCCTGGTGGACGACACGGGTGCATGGATCGGCAATGCCGAGGTCGGCGAGGTAGTGAACACGGTCGGCTGCGGCGACGCATTTGCCGCGGGATGGCTTGCCGCCAGGTTGGCGGGTGGCGATCCGGCCGATCAACTTCGGGAGGCGCTCGTGCTCGGAGCGGCGAACGCGATGAGCCACGGAGCCGGTGAAGTGAACGCCGACCACATAGAGACCATGCTTGAGAGGGCAGTAGTATCTCCGATCACCTGACGCAGCGATAGCTGCGAGATTTGGGGGCTTGGTCGATGACAGGAGCACTGATAACTCTGACAACGGATTTCGGCACGCGAGACGGGTACGTCGGCGCCATGAGAGGGGTCATCCTTCGGCAAGACCCCGGCGCGAACGTCGTGACAATCACGCACGACGTCCCACCCTACGACATCGCCGCCGGGGCCTGGGCACTGTCCAACGCGTGGCCACTGTATCCCACCGACACGATTCACGTCGCCGTTGTGGATCCAGGCGTCGGGTCTGCCAGGCGCAGCGTCCTGGTGCGCGCGGGCGGACAGACGTTCCTTGGCCCGGACAACGGAGTGATCGTGGCCGCGACCGCCATCGTCGGCATGGAAGCCGCTCGCGAGATCACAAGCCCGGAAGCGCAGGCGACCGACCCCAGCGCGACGTTCCACGGGCGCGACGTATTCGCATGGGCGGCCGGGTGGCTTGCTTCGGGGCATGAGTGGCAGACTATCGGTCGCGAGTTGCCGACGGAGAGTCTGGTTTGTCTCCCGACGGATTCGCCCAGCATCCAAACCGAGCAGGGCCAGACGGTCGTGCACGGCGTTCTACGTCTGTCCGACGGCTTTGGCAACATCGTGACGTCGGTGCCGAGGGGCACGTTGGCGGAAGCGTTCGGAGAGCGAGCGATACGCGATCTGGAGCTGGACGTGCACGTCGGTGGCGCCGACGTCCGGTTCGGACGAGCTTACGCAGACGCTCCATTGGGTACGGCGGTGGCGTACATCGGCAGCGCGGGGTTCCTCGAGATCGCTGTGAACCGCGGCAGCGCGGCCGAGCTCTACGGACCGGCTGCGAGCGTGCGAATATCGGCCCCGGTCTCGTAACGAGGGGCGACGGGAGGCCGCGTCTACCGAGCCGTCGCAGCTTTGCTTCGGATGGTGGGCGCAATATATTGTCACGGGGCCGCGACCGCGATAGGCGGCCGGAGGTTGGCCGCGATCTGTCGATCGCACCTGAAGCAAGTTAGGCGTCGTCGGTCAGCCGGCGTTCGCACGGGAATCATCTGGCACGCTCCGGCGGCTCCGCCGCCGGAGGTCTTCCAGTGGGAGTAATATCATGCGCCGGTGGGGAATGTTGGCAATTGGCATCGCCGTGGCAATCGCAGGCACGGCATTGGTCTGGCTCGTGCATCAGTCGCGGCCGGCGATCGAGCGGGAGCGCACGACCGCAGAGGCCATCACAGCGGGTGGCGAATGTGCGGAGTGTCACACTCGCTCGACACCCGGCATCGTACGCCAGTTCGTAGGCGGACCGCACTCGGTCGCCGGCGTGACGTGCCTCGACTGTCACAAGGCGCGCGCGATGTCCGACACGAGCCGATTCGAGCATCGCGGGTACGAGATCACGACAGCAGTGACGAGCGGCGCGTGCGCCGAGTGCCACGTTGGGCCGTACAACGAGTTTGCCCGATCCAGACATGGCGCACCGGCATGGACCGCCGTCACCGGCAACCGTGACTTCACGGAACAGCAGTTGGAGTTCGCGAGGCAGTTCCATCCTGGCGCAATCGACCGGCCGGCGAACGCCCTGGCGCGGATCGAAGGCAACGCAGCGTCGGCCGGCGGCTGCGAGGTGTGCCATCAGGTGGGCAGACCCAACCACGACGGCAGCGTAGGGAAGTGCTCGGTCTGCCACGTCGGACACGAATTCAGCGTTCAGGTTGCGCGCCAGCCCGGAACATGCGGCAGTTGTCACATGGGTCCCGACCACTCGCAGATCGAGATATGGACCGAATCGAAGCACGGCGTAGTCTTCAACTCGCGCCGCGACAAACAGGATCTCACCGTGCCCAGCAAAGACCTCACCGCGTGGGACATGGATGCACCGACATGCGCGACCTGTCACATGTCAGGAATGGGAGCGGCAGCCGTCACACACGATGTCGGCGAGCGCCTCACGTACTACCTGTTCGCCGCCATTTCGAAGGAAAGGCCGGGCGCTGCCGTGAACAAGCAGCGAATGCAGGGCCTCTGCTCGAACTGCCACGCCAAAACGCGCATCGGTCGCTTCTACGAGACGGCGGAAGCGGTGCTCCACGCAACGAATGAGAAGGTCGCTCGCGCACAGGCGATCTACGACGGCCTTGCCGGCGAGGGGCTGCTGAAACCGGGCCCGTTCAACGATCCTGCCGACTTCCTCATGTTCGACATCTGGCACTACTACGGTCGCACAACCAAGCATGGCGCGTATATGGGCGGCGCCGACTTCGTGCAGTGGCACGGCAACTACGAGCTCGAGCTCAAGACTGTCGAGTTGAGCAACATGGCCCACGAGCTGCGCCGGGGCGCTCGGAGGCAGCGATAATGGAAGCGGAATCCACATTTGACCGCCTTATCGCGGCAATGCCCCGCAACGCCGAGCCGGTGTTCATGTTCCTGGTTGCGTTCAACCTGCTCGCGATGAGCGGAGACATCGTCATCGCGCACTCCTACAACGAGTTCGCGCTGTGGGGGCAATACATCCCGTTGGGAGCGGGCCTGGTGGCGGGTGTCGTCGCGCTCTACGCCGCGTTCAGCGATGCCCCCGGCACACGCGCGGCGGCCACCACCGCGATGCTCGTGAGCGTGGCTCTCGGCATTGCAGGATTCTATTGGCATATCGAGAGTCAGATCGTGCACGGCATCACGCTTCGAACGTTCGTGTACACCGCACCGCTCGTCGCGCCACTGGCCTATTCGGGCATTGGGCTGATCGGACTCCTCGCGTTGCACGGCAGACGGGCCTTCTTGCCGATCTCGCGGCGACGACTGATGTACCTGCTGATCGGTGCGGGAAGCATGGCAAACGCGCTGCTGAGCGCGCTAGATCATGCCCGCAATGCATTCATCAACGGAGCGGAATGGGTGTCGATACCTGTATCGCTCCTGGCAGGCACGGTCTTCATCCACGCCGGGCTGAAGGACCGACTGGAATCCGACGACCGTATCGCCCTGTGGACGGCGCTTACCGCGCAGTTCGTCACGGGACTGGCGGGGTTCGGCTTTCATGCGGCGATCAACCTCGCATCGCCGGTCGGCACCCTGATCGACAAGATAATCTACGGGCCGCCGATCTTCTCGCCGCTCCTCCTGTGCGATCTTTCCACGATGGGCGTCGCCCTGCTGCTGACAACGTTCGAGGAAGAGACAGCCGCCGCCGGCACAACGTGTACATTGGAGGCAAACCCATGAATCGAAGAGCGATATTGCCGATCTGCGCGATCGCAGCATGCATCCTACCAGGCATCGTCCGGCCTGCCACGGCGCAGAAAGTGCAGCCCTACGGGTTCATACTGATCAACTCGGCCTACAACCATAGCGGCGTGACGCCGATGGATGTCGCTGTTACCGCGTCGAGCGATCCCGCGGTCGGCAAGGCGTTTCTCATCACGCCGCGGCAGACCAGGATCGGCCTGACGGCGGTGCCGGATACCACGCTACCGCTGAGTGCGCGCATCGAAGTGGACTTCTGGGGCCTGCGCGGTTCGATCCCACCCGCCGGCATCACCCAAACGAGCATTCGTCTCAGGCTCGCGTATCTGAAGTACGGCCCCGTCGACGGCCTATCCATCACCGTTGGGCAGGACTGGGCTCCGTTCGCGCCGTACAACCCGACCACGATCGCGCATCAGGCGATCACCGGGTGCTCCGGATCGGGCAACCTGTGGGCTCGATTGCCGCAGATTCGTATCGAGCGGCGATGGAAGCCGATGCTGCTGCAGATCGCGATCTTGCGCCCCCATGCGG
>CAZSJP010000240.1:0-778 GCA_964606675.1 uncultured bacterium | reverse complement strand
CCGCGCCGACCACACCAGTGTTGCAGTTCGACCAACCCGGCAGCGGCGAGCGTTCGCAGAGGCCGTTCTACCAGGGGCGCCTGACCGGCTTCCTCGGGCCCCTGACCGTCGGCGCTGCCGGGCACGTGGGCCGGCAGGAGCTCTCCGATGGCAAACAGATCACGTCCTTCGCCGCAGCAGGCGACTTGGCGTTCAAGTACGGCCCGCTGAAGATCCGGGGTGAGCTGGCCACCGGGGAGAGCGTCGGGGGGCTGTTCGCCAACACGACGACCTTCGTGCAGCCGGGTGGAGAGATCAAGCCTCTCTCTGGGGTCATGGGATGGGCGGAGGCGTCGTGGGCCCTCTCGCCCACACTATCGGCCAACGTGGGCGGAGGCATCGAGGACACCGACTGGGACGGCGCGTCCACCGGTGCGGGGCGCGTCGAGCGCAACCGCACGACTTACGCAAATCTCATGTGGCGTCCGTGGCAGCCGCTCCGCCTGGCGCTGGAGGTCGACTTCATCGAGACCGACTACCGCCTCGCCCCGAACCGACGGGCGACGGTTCTCAACCTGGCCGCGCAACTCCTGTTCTAACGACCGGGCGCGAACCGTTCGAGGAGAAGGCCCGGGCAGCATGAGTCGGGGCCTTCTTCTGTACGCCGCTCTCGGCTAGCGCTCGCCGTCAGGTATCCTGATGACGGCTCCGTCGGACTCAAGTCGTTCGATGAGGACCTGCGGATCGAGATCCGCCGGCGAGCAGCCGCCCGAGACGCAGAGTGCCGCGGCGGTGCCGG
>CAZSJP010000239.1:0-6998 GCA_964606675.1 uncultured bacterium | reverse complement strand
CGACATGAAGATATGCTTCATGAACCCGGCCGGGTGTAACGCCATCGGCAAGGGGCTGGGCGAGATCAAAGGCCTTACCTGTTCCGAGGTCTTGTCGTCGGAGCATTGTGGCACGGAGCACTGCGGCATCCGCAAAGCGATGTCCAGTGGCGAAAGCAGCACGTCCGAGAACGTCATCGAGATCGACGGCGAACGGATGCCGATCGAGTACACCGCCGCGCCGCTGAGGAACGCGGCGGGCGACGTTGTCGGTGGGGTGGAGTTCCTCCTCGACATCACTGAGCGCAAGGAATCCGAGCGGCAGATCCGCGACCAAGCCAAGGCGCTTGAGGACACCGGCACGCCGGTCATCCAGCTCTGGGACCAGGTCGTGCTGATGCCTCTGATCGGCGTGGTGGACACAAGGCGTGCGCAGCAGATCGTTACGTCGCTGCTGGGCGCCATCACCGAATCGGAAGCCACGGTGGCGATCATCGACGTCACCGGCGTGCCGGTAATCGATACGAGCGTGGCGCGCAACCTGATGAGCACGGTCCAGGCGGCTCAGATTCTCGGCACCGAGGTGATCGTGACGGGCTTCAGCGCGGAGGCGGCTCAGACTTTGGCTCAGCTCGGCGTAGACTTCGCCTCACTGCGCACGCGCGGTTCGCTTCGAGCGGGTGTCGACGAGGCATTCAGACTGGTCGGCGCCAAACTAGGCTGACGTTCCAGTGGCCTGGCCCGCTGGCGAGTACGCGGGCTCGGCCACAACAAGACGTCAGCCAACGGGACGAAGCGTCACCACGCCGATCTCGCACAACAGATAGCCCCACTTCAGCTTCGATGGCCGCAACGTGAGGCGCGACTCGCCAGCGGGTAGCGCTATCTCGCCGAACTCAAGCTCGTGCCAGGTCGGCGGGTCGCCGGTGTCGGGCACCGTGGCCGAGACATTCTCGCCTCCAACGGCGACCTCGACGACCGCTCCGTCGATGCCCGGCTCGTGGCACCTGACCGCGACAGTCACCGCGTACTGGGCGTTTTCTGGGCACCTGATGCGCCAGTGGGCGGCGTGCTCGGGCACCATCCAGTGCGAGATGAACCGCACGCCGCCGTCCTCTTGCACGCGAAGACGCGCACCCTTCACGCCCAGCCCCTCGAGCTCCGCATGGTCCGGCGAGAGGCATGACTCCGCGTCGGGGGCAACGTCCGACACCGGCCCGGCGGCAGGCACCCTCGGGCGGCGCACGAGGGTGCTCGGCACTCGCACGAGATCGATCTGGACGACGTTGCTGCTTGCATCCGGGGGCGACGCCGGCAACCCGACTACCTTGGCGCCCAGGTCGGCCAGGTCGGCCGTTCCGGGCGGCACGGCCGATACCACCGACAGGTCGTCCGATGACGACATCAGGCTGACGCGCTCGACGTCCGCGGCGTCGACCCCGGGAACCGTGATTCGGTCCGTCGCGGGCCATTCGAGCAAGTGCGCGTAGAGGGTGTTGCCACGCCGCGTGTAGACCGGCCCCGACTCGGCCGGCTCTGGCCCGGCCTCGGTCTCGTAGACAGACTCGCCGAAGCGTTTCAGCCATTCGCCGACGCCCTTCATGCGTGCCGCCTGGTTCTCAGGGATGGTGCCGTCGGGCTTCGGGCCGACGTTGAGCAGGTAGTTGCCGCCCTCGCCGGCCATCCTCACCATGCTGCGAACCAGGTGAGGGACCGAGAACACGGCCGTATCGCCCTGGAAACCCCACGACGTCGGGCTGGTCGATTCGCAAGCCTCGAGGAGGTATCCCGTCAGGTCGTCGGGCAGGCTGCGTTCGGGTGTGAACAGATCGCCGTACCGCGCACGGTCGTTCACGATTGCGCCGGGCTGGAGGTCCTTGATCATCTCGTAGAGCTGCTTGCCTCGCCACTCCTCCTCGGTCTTGTGCGAGCCGTCGAACCAGATGCCGTCGACTCTGCCGTATTTCGTACAAAGCTCGCGGACCTGCCCCTCCAGGTACTCCTGGAATGCGGGCCAATCGGGCTTGTCGGTGTCCGGTGGGTTGTCGAGGTCCTTGAAGGCGCCCTTGTTGTGGACGTAGTTCGGGTGGTGCCAGTCAGGCTGCGAGTAGTAGAACACGATGCGCATGTCGCGGCGGTGGCAGGCGTCGACAAGCTCCGCGACGAGGTCGCGACCGAACGGCGTGTTCGTGATCTTGAAGTCTGTCAGGTCGGAGTCGAACAGGCAGAACCCGTCGTGATGCTTGGCGGTGAGGTTGATGTATCGAGCGCCCGACTGTTCGGCCAACGCAACCCACTCGTCGGCATCGAAGCGGTGCGGGTTGAATCGCTCGGCCAGCTTCTCGTACTCGTCGCGCGGGATGTCTTCCTCGTACATCACCCATTCGCCACGGCCGATCAGCGCGTAGAGACCGAAATGCACGAACATGCCGAAACGCGCCTCGTCGAACCATCGCAGTTCGTCGGGTGTGCCGGGTCGAACGATCAAGAGACTCTCCTTCCGATTCGTCCTATCGCGCAGCAAGCCTACGCCACGCAGTCTCGTTTGCCAGTGCCCGAGTTGCCCCTGGCAACTCGCAACGTGCGCGGAGCGCACGACGCCTAGTTGTGATGTGTCATGACGTTGTCCTCACCACGTGCACCGGCGAACGTACGGCATGCAGTCGTAGAACGCACCCCACACAACAGCCTGGGGACGCACACTGCCGGAACTCTTGGCGCTGTCGTCTCAACCGCGTGTCCATCATCAACTTCCTCAGCTTGGGTGGTGACAACGTCATGACATTCCACACCTAGTGCTCCGTGCGTAGCAGAATCGATTCTCGCAAGTCGGTATCGAGGTTCCGCCAATACTCTGAGTAGCCGCCGACGCGAACCACCAGATCGCCGTATCGCTCGGGGTGCTCGACGGCATCCTCGAGCGTCTTCTGATCGATGACGTTGGCCTGCAACTGGAGCCCGCCCATGTCGAAATACGACCGGATCAGTGCCTTCAGTTTGCCGCGCTGACGGTCGTCGGCGAAATGCTCTCTGCCGAGGCGTATGTTGACGACGAGCGTGCCCGGCGCATGCTGCTGATCGATCTCGGCGACGCTGCGCAGCATGGCGGTCGGACCCGACACGTCGCGCCCCTGATAGGGCCCGGCCGAATCGGCTATCGGTTCGCCGGCGAACCTGCCGTCAGCCGTCGCGCCCACCGGCTTGCCGAACCACGCGTAAGTGGTGAACATCAGACACGACGGCACGAACGGCCCGCCTCGCCAAGTCTTCCGTCGGAGCAGCTCGCCGAAGACGTGGCCCGATAGCTCGGCGGCGATGGCGTCGGCGCGCTCGTCGCCGTTGCCGAACCGTGGGGCCGCTTCGAGCCGCCTGAGGAGTGGCTCGTGGCCGTCGAAGTTGTGGGCGAGCACCTCGGCAAGCTCCGCCGGTGAGGCATCGCCGGAATCGAACACTACAGCCTCGATGGCGGCTAGCGAGTCGACCGCGTTGGCCAGGCCCATGACGTTGATGACCGACCAGTTGTACCTCGCGCCGCCAGCCGAGTATTCGCGCCCGTCGTCCACGCAATCGTCGACCAGCAGGCTGCGGATCGGCTGCGGCTGATGCGACGCTTTCGACTCCTGCCACCCGTTGATGAGCTGCGTAAGCTCCTCGATGGCGGCCTCGACCGCCGCGAAGTATTCCCGGCGAAACGCGCCGAAGCTCTCTGCGCCAGCGAGGGCCTCCTGCACTGTGTCGGCGAGGATTTTCGGAAGGTTGACGTCGCCATCGAGCGAACCGACGAACGATTTGCCCTGAACCATCAACTCCGTGCAACCGCCGAACGCGAACTCGCTCTTCTCGTCATCCGGCAGCGGCACGTCGGAGGCGTCGATCGCGCGGAAGTAGTTCGGGTCCCAGTATAGCGCCGGCAAGCCGCAGCCGGTGAGGATCGTATCGAACGCGGCGTCCCAGACTTCGTCCGGGGTCGATTCGCCCAATCTGAGCGCCAGGTTGGGGCGCCTCATGCCGCGGGCGGCTTGGATGCAAACGACCGTGAAGTCGTTGGACAGGTCGTCGCCCGCCACGTTCGTTCCGCCGATTGCGACGTTCCAGCCGTACGATTCGTCGACGTTCCGCCATTGGCGGCGAACGAGCGCGACGGCCTCGGAGCGCTCCAACTTGCCGCTTTCGACGTCATCGCGGTAGAATGGCCACATGTACTGGTCGAACCGTCCCAGGTTGTCACAGCCGTCGAGGTAGAAGATGAAGTTGACACAGACCGCCGCCTCGAAGAACGTCGTGGCCGGCTCGAATGGCACACGGCTGTAGGCATCGAGCAGGGCTTCGCGGTTCCGTCTCGACGCCTCGCCATCGGCCGACGATGATTCGAGTTCGCGAACGAACCGGCTATGCAGTTCGCGGGCTGTGCCGAGTGTGGTTTCCATCGCCCGGTAGAACCCGGCGGCCGTCTCGTCACCGGGCAGGACAGAGCGGGCCAAGCCGTCCTCCACCCGTTGCGCGAAGCCGTTCAGCCCCTCGCCCAGCACGCGCTCGTAGTTAGGTATCGAATGCGTGTAGCCGCCGGGGAACTGGTGGGACGTCCACGACTCTTCAAGCCGGGTCAGTTCCTCGCGCTCGGCCTCGGTGGCGCGCAACACTTTGGCGTCGAGTACGTCGCGGTTGAGAGACATTGCGCCGACGTAGAACCAACCCACCGCCATGTCGCCGCCGTTCATGATGGCCGGCCCGGTCGGGTACAACACGTCGCCTGAATCGGGCGGCACGTCCATGCCCTCGGCCCACTCGCGCAGGCCGCGAGCGAAACGTTCGACCATGGACTCCGACGGCCTGCGATAGAAGCCGGCGGCGAAGTACTCGCCGAGGCCCGACAGGGTATCCGCGTCGGGTGCAGTAAGGCGTTCACTATAGGGCGCTGTCTCGACGGTCATCGTGCTTCTCCTGGCGCTACCAACAAAGGCATACTATTGCTCGCTTGCGCAGCTTCGTGTGGCGCGAGCATCGCGTGTGGAGGCCATGGCACACGGCCCCCCGCATCCAGATCAGGCCTCAATATAACGCAAAGCACGCCGCTCCCGCATGGCGCCCCCCCGTCCGCTGCTGGACCGCCGTCCTGCCGGGCACAGGACATCTCTGCGCGGTGAAGCTGCCCCGGCATGCGTTCGGGGAGGATTGTGGCGACCACCGCGCATGCAGGCCGAACTAGAAAGCTTCCCCGAACTTCAAGTAGAACGCGCCGCCATCGTCACCCCAGGCCATGTCCACTCGGAGTTTCATCCCCTCTGGGTTCAGGGTGTACCGCACGCCCGCGCCGACTGAGCGTTTCAGTCGGTCAGAGCCCAGATCGCCGATCGTCCTGCCGACGTTGCCCACGCCGCCATGCACGGTGAGGCCCCACGGGCCGGCGACACGTAGTCTGTACTCGGCCTGCATGATGAATGCTGCGTCATCGCGATACCTCCCCTCGCGGTACCCCCGCAGGAGCTTGCTGCCACCCAGCCTCGGGCGAACGTAGAACGGCGCCTCGCCGTCCACCACCCACAGGTATCCCTGCATCGCCAGGACGCTACCACGCCACGGAACCGCAACGAATCGCCTGGCGTCGAGTATGACATGCCAGAAATCGTAGTCGCTGCCGAGCCACCTGCCGAAGCGAATCGCGCCAAGTTCCACGAACGACCCTTCCTGAGTGTCGTACACCCGGTCACGATGGTCCCACGCGACTTGCAGCCCGAGCCCGGATGTCGTCCCGCCGTCGCTGCCGGCCGTCCGGTCCGACTCGAGGTATCCACCCGGCTCCTTGTCGCCGATGCCAACGCCCGTACCCCACACGGTCGGCCCCACGAAGACGTCACCGATAGCCTGCTGCACCGGTATCTTCCAGTAGACGTATCTTGTCGTGTAGTCCTCCCGGTCCACCGTATGGGTCACCGCGCCGATCCCGTAGAATCGGTCGGGCCAATGACCCGCCCCCACTTCGCCGATGATCCTCGTCCTCCCGCCGTTGAGGAATATCTGTGGCGCCGCAGCGCCGAAATATTGGCTCTTCTGAGTGACAAGCAGTGCCACCGGCACGCTCGAAGCCGGCCTCGTCGACGCGGGAAACGAGTAGAGCGCGGAGATCCCTCCCATGAGCTTGGTTTCCGGCGTATATAGCACCATCGGGACGACAAGCCACTCGGTTCCACGGGCGGTTGCGGTGTCGCTGGTGGTCGTAGGACTCGACTCCTCGATGGCTCCGGCTGCGCCGATGCCAAGCATCAGAAGCGCCCACATAGCTCGGGAACACATGCGAAGGTTCATCTGTGGCTCGCTCCCTCTCCGGCTGAGATTTGCGGTCCCTGCGGCGCAGCCGCACCGTATGCCACAACACCGGCCGACCGGTTCTGGTTTCAGGAACAACGAAACTCGCCTGTGCTCGCACCGTGCTCAGCGCGCTTTGCCCCGCGGGCGCGCTTTGCGTAGGATTACGTCCGTTCCAGTGGGAATTACCTGCCACCCTGAGGAGTGCAACGATGGGGCGATTCAACGGACTCGGCATGAACATGGGCAACCTCTCGCAGCTTTCGGACGCCAAGACGCGATCGATTAGCGCGGAGAACTTCACCGGCGAGAAGGGCAAAGGCGGCATGGCCACCGAGGGCACGGGCGCCAACTGCGCGCGCGAGCTCGGCCAGGGCTGGAAGATATCGCCCAGCATTCGCATCGGCGCCGGCACGACGTTCGAGCTTGCCGACATCGAAGGACCGGGAGCGATCCAACATATCTGGATGACGCCGACGGGCCACTGGCGCTTCTACGTCATGCGCGTGTACTGGGACGATCAGGAGCAGCCGTCGGTCGAGTGCCCCATCGGCGATTTCTTCGCCAGCGGCTGGGGCGAATACGCGCAGGTGTCGTCCATGCCGGTATGCGTGAACCCCGGGCGAGCGTTCAACTGCTATTGGGAGATGCCGTTCCGCAAGCGCTGCCGCATCACGATGACGAACCTGGCCGATGAGGAGGTCACGCTCTACTAC
>CAZSJP010000238.1:0-7001 GCA_964606675.1 uncultured bacterium | reverse complement strand
CAGGGTCGATCAGGCCGAGGTCGTTCCCGAACTTCAGACGCAGGTTGCCCAGAGCCTGGTGGACGACCGGAGGCTGGTCGGCGACGAATACGATCAGGTCGCCGGCTTCCGCCTCGAGGCGCTCGATGAGTGCGCGTTGAACCGCCTCGGGGAAGAACTTCGCTATGTTCGATTCCAGACCGGATTCCGCGACACGCATCCAGGCGGCGCCCTTCGCCCCATACTGCGCGACGAACGGCGTCATGTCGTCTAGTTGCTTCCGACTGAACGATGCGCAGCCCTTCGCGTTGATGGCGCTGACGATCCCGCCGGACTCAATCACGCTTCGGAACACCTTGAACTTGGACTCCGCGACGATGTCGGAAACATCGACCATCTCCAGGCCGAAGCGAGTATCGGGCTTATCGCTGCCGTAGCGAGACATCGCGTCGGCGAAGTCGAGGTGCGGGATATCGTCGGGTATCTCGCGGCCGAGCGTCTCTCTGAATGCGGCGCGGGTGATGCCCTCGGCCACCGACCGTACGTCGGCCTCGTCGACGAACGACATCTCGACGTCGATCTGAGTGAACTCGGGTTGTCTATCGGCCCGAAGGTCCTCGTCGCGGTAGCAGCGCACGATCTGGAAGTAGCGATCGAGGCCGGATACCATCAGCAATTGCTTGTATATCTGCGGCGACTGCGGCAGCGCGTAGAACTGGCCGGGGGAAACGCGACTGGGCACGAGGAAATCGCGCGCGCCCTCCGGAGTGCTGCGGACGAACGTGGGTGTTTCCACCTCGACGAAGCCCTGCTCGGACAGGTAGTTCCGAGTGGTCTGCGCGGCCTTGTGCCTGAGCTGAAGATTCTGCTGCATCTCGGATCGGCGCAGGTCGACGTAACGGTACCGGAGCCTGAGGTCTTCGTTTGCCGGCTCACCGTCGACAGGCACGGGCGGCGGCTCGGCGGGGTTGAGGACGCGAATGCCCGTGCAGATCACTTCGATCTCTCCGGTTGCCAGCTTCGGGTTCTCCATGCCTTCCATACGGCGTCGGACATTGCCCGACACGGCAATGACCCACTCGGACCGCAGTCGCTCGGCGCGAGCATGCACTTCGGCATCGACCTGTGGGTCGAACACGACTTGCGTGACCCCCCAGCGGTCGCGCAGGTCTACGAAGATGACGCCTCCGTGATCGCGGCTCGAGGCAACCCAGCCCATCAGAACCGCTTCGGATCCTATGCCGTCCGCGCGAAGGTCGCCGCATCTGTGGGTGCGCGACCAGCCACCGAGGTCCTCAACCTGTACTTCGCTCATCGAGATGTCCTTCTTTGCGTTGTAGCAGACTCCGATACCGTTTGTCCGCCCGATAGTCCGTCATGAAAGCCCAAGCTCGCGCAGCCTGTTCCGGTCGCCGAGGTGGAACCCGGCGTCCAGGAGCGCGCCCTGCAACTCTCCTATGTCGAGATCTCTGGGCACGATGCCTTTACGCGCAGCCATCGCAGCTGCGATGCCCCCGGCTTGCCCCATCACTTTCACGGCCATGCGATTCCGCAGCAGCGTGTCGGGCTTGCCCGATGCCGATCGTCCGACCGCAAGCATGCCGTCTATGCCTTTCGGCAACATGACGCGGTACGGAACGTCCGTCCAGAGCGGCTGCCCCTGAGCACACGTATACCGTAGCGCGCGGAACTCGCCGTAGAGATATGTCACGTCGTCGAACCGTCGCCCGGCTCGGCAGTCGTCCATCGTGAGCGTGACGTCGCCTTCTATGCACGGCCCGCCGCGCGATCCGAGGAACGGCGCGATACAGAGAAGCGACGAGTGCTCGAACCCCGGCGCGTGCGTCTTCCAGAAATGCCACACCTCGAAGATGCGCTTCCTGATCGCGGCCTCCAGTATCGACACGTGGTCGGCGTTCCCTGCGTCCAGCTCTTCGTGAATCCGGTCGGGATGGGCGCGCCCCTGCACGACCCCGCCCGAACCGATCTTGCCGGCGAAGCTCGCCGCGATCTCTATGGTCGCACCGCCAAGCGCCACCGTGGAGGTCAGGTGGAACTCGCCGCTCTCATGTGCTCTTCGGAGGGCGGGCCACATGTGGCGGTTGGCCCGCGTCCTCTTCTCGCCATACGTGGCTTGCCCCCACCGTACGTCATCTTCGTCGGGATCGGCAGCGTCGGCGAACGCAGTGTACCGATCCCAGTCCACGCCGCCGACGAGGAAGTAGGTGCCCATTCCGGTCGGCGCGTGACCGTCCATCTCGTGGTCGTCCGCGTTGGGATAGAGTACCGGCGCGCCTGCGCGTCGTGCAACGTCGGCATCGCCGGTTGCGTCGATCACGACCCTTGCCGTGACGGCTCTGCGGCCCGATTTGTCCTCGACGAAGAGTCCGACCACACGGTTCCCGTCGAGGATCGGATCGGCCACCTGCGTCGAGAGCATGAGCGTCACGCCGCTCTCCTCAAGCATCTTCTGCGCGACGTACGAGGCTATGCTCGCGTCGCCGGCGAAGTTATTCGGCGGTTGACTGTACGGAGGGATCAGGCCGCCGCCCAGCGCGCCATATCGCTGAACGAACTCCTTGCCGATGCCGTAGAGGCCCGGATACACCGTCGATTCGTAGCCCACGCCCGGGTGTGGCTGGCCGCTGACCATGTTGCCGTTGACGATCATGCCGGGGCCTATGTTGCCACCCACGCTGCCGAATCTGTCGACGATCGCCGTGCGAGTCCCGTTCCGAGCCGCGGCGATTGCGGCGAACACGCCCGACACACCTGCGCCGGCCACGACGACGTCCATGTGGTGCGCTATAGGTACCTGTTTCCCAGGCTCCGTCACGTATGCCGTCGCCGTGTCCTCTTCCGCTTCCCGCATCTCTTCCTCCGCTTCTCAAGCAAGTCTCAGATCTCTCAACCTAGCTCTGTTTCCCAAATGGAAGCCCGCGCCGAGCAGCGCTTCCTGTAGCTCCCGCACATCAAGATCGCGCGGGGCCACACCGGTCATCGCCGCCATCGCGGCTGCAATACCGCACGCCTCACCCATGACTTTGACCGCCATTCGGTTCCGCAGGAGCGTGTCGGGGATGCACGATGCGCATCTGCCCGTGGCGAGCAGGCCGTCGATCTCTTTCGGCACCATCACCCGGTAGGGCACGTCCACCCATCTGCAATCCCCTTGCTTGCACGTACGGCTGATGGCGCGTGCCTCACCGTAGATGTACATCACGTCGTCGAACCGACGACCGACCATGCAGTCGTCCATCGTTAGGGTGTATTCGCCCTCGATACACGGGCCGCCGCGTGCGCCCAGGAACGGCGCGACATTCAGGATGCACGACTTCTCGAAGCCGGGCATGTACTTCTGCCAGAACCGTATCATCTCGAACAGATGGGTACGAAGACCCGCCTCCAGGGCCGAGATATGGAGCCCATTGCCCGCATCGATCTCCTCGACATGCTCCGGCCGTGCGCGGCCGTGGATGGCCCCCGGTGTCCCGCTCTTTCGCACGCCGAGAACGAACACGGGCACGCGCGCGTCGCCAAGCCGGACGAAGCCGTTCAGTGCCAGGTCACCCCCGTCGTGCGCCTGCCTCATGAACGGGAGATAGCTGCGGTACGCCTGAGCATGCTGTTCCCCAAGCGTTTCAGTCGCCCACGCGACGTCCTCATCGGGGACGACTGTGCCCTTGAGCGCGGCATCGTAGCGCTCCCAGTCCACCCCTCCAACGCAGTAGTGCAACCCCATTCCGTTTGGCGCGTGCCCGTCGATCTCGTGGTATGCGGTCTTCGGATACAGTATGGGGCCGCCCGCCCTCCTGGCGACATCGGCCTCGCCAGTTGCGTCCACGACGACGTTCGCGGTCACCGCCCGCCTGCCCGACTTGTTCTCGACGAACAGCCCGCGCACGCGCGCGCCATCGAGAATCGGATCGGCCACCTGCGTGGAAAGGAGGGTCTTCACCCCGCTCTCCTCGAGCATCGTCTGAGCGACGTACGTGGCGACGCTGGCGTTGTGAACGTAGCTCGGCGGACCGGGCATGTACGGCGGCAACGACCCTCCACCCAGGGCGGCGTAGCGATCGATGAACTCCCTGCCGATGCCGTACAACTCAGGATACACGCTGTTGTTGTAGCCGGCATCAGGGTGCGACCGTCCAGACAGCATCCCGCCCCCAGCGATGACTCCGGGACCGATGTTGCCACCGACGTTGCCGAATCTGTCGACAATCGCCGTCCTGGCACCATTCCGGGCCGCGGCGATGGCGGCAAACACGCCCGACACACCCGCTCCGGCCACTAGGACGTCCACGTCGTGCACTATTGGTACCTGTTTCTCAGGTTCCGTCACATATGTTGTCGTCGCGCCCGGTTCCGTTTCTCGCATCTTCTACTCCGCTTCTCAAGCGAGGCCCAACTCGCGCAGCCTCGCCCGGTTTCCGAGGTGGAAGCCGGCGTCGAGGAGCGCTTCCTGGAACGCCTTCACGTCGAGATCCCTCGGCGTGACGTTGTGCTTCACGGACAGGCCCGCGGCGATCCCACACGCTTCGCCCATGACCATCACGGCCATTCGGTTTCTGAGCAGAGTGTCGGGGATGCACGACGCCGAGCGGCCGGTCGCCAACAGGCCGTCGGTCTTCAGGGGCACCATCGTGCGGTAGGGCACGTCGGCCCACTTGCACTCGCCCTGGCCACAGGTGTGCCGCAATGCATGCCCTTCGCCGTAGAGATACATCACGTCGTCGAAGCGCCTCGCCGCCATGCAATCGTCCATAGTGAGAACTTGCTCACCCTCGATGCACGGGCCGCCGCGACTGCCGAGGAACGGCGCGGTAGAGACGACGTGCGAGTCTTCGAAACCAGGGACGCAGCGCTTCCAGATTCGTGCGATCTGGAACAGGTGGGTCCGGATGGCCGCTTCGAGGGCGGAGATGTGGTCGCCGTTGGATGCGTCGACGGCCTCCAGCCGCTCGGGCTGCACGCGCCCGTGCGCCATTCCGGGCGTGCCGGCTTCGACCAGGCGGTATGCGCCCAGTCCGACCTTCACCCCTTCGAGTTCAACGGAGGTACAGAGGTCAAGCGCTGCCGACCGGGATGCCTCGCGCATCGCCGGGAGGAACTGGTAGTAGCCGTGGGCCGTGTCCGCGCCGAGGGCTTCCTCGCCCCAGGCAACGTCTTCGTCCGTGACGCTCACCGCGCCGCGCCAGGCCTCGAAGCGTTCCCAATCGACACCGCCAAGCAGGTAGTAGAGGCCCATGCCGGTCGGCGCATGGGCGTCGATCTCGTGGTACTCGGATCTCGGGTAGAGCACAGGCGCCCCGGCCCGACGCGCAACGTCCGCCTCTCCGGTGGCGTCGACGACTACCGGAGCGACGATAGCCCGACGACCGGACTTGTTCTCGACGAACAAGCCGATGGCGCGGTCTCCATCCATGATCGGGTCCGCCACCTGAGTCGATAGCAGAGGCGTTGCGCCGGACTCTTCGAGCATCTGCAGCGCCACGTGCGATGCAAGGTTCGAGTTGGCGATATAGTCGGAGGGGTGCGTGCTGAACTGCGCCAGCGACCCGCCCCCAAGCGCGGCATACGTGTTGATGAACTCCATCGCGATGCCGTACAAGCCGGGGCAAACCGACGAATCGTAGCCGGCGTCGGGATGCGGACGTCCTGGCAGGAAGCCACCGCCCGCGATCATCCCCGGGCCCATGTTGCCGCCGACGGTGCCGAACCGGTCCACTACGATCGTGCGAGCACCCTGGCGAGCCGCTGCGATTGCGGCGAAGACCCCCGAGACGCCGGCGCCCGCAACCACCACGTCGGCCACGTGGGCGACCGGCACGTCTCTCTGTGGTTCCGTTACGTACTCCACAGCTTCCTCACCTCGGTCCCGCGACGGTGGTCACCTGTCGCGATCCAGTCGGACGACCGACTCCACGTGCGCCGTCTGTGGGAACATGTCCAGCGGCTGCACGGCTCCAGGGGTGTAACCGGCGTCGACGAGCACTGCCATGTCGGATGCAAGCGAGCGCGGGCTGCACGAAACGTAGACGATCCTGGGCGGCAGGAGACGCACGAGGGCCGCAAGCGCCTTCGGGTGCATGCCGGCGCGCGGGGGATCAACGACGACCACGTCGAACTCCTCGCCGCGCTCCGACCAGACCGGCAGTACGTTCTCGGCCAGCCCGGTCCCGAACCTGACGTTGGCGACCCCGTCGCGGGCGAGCATCCGCTCACCGTCGGCGATAGCATCCGGGACCTGCTCCAACCCAACCACTTCTTTGGCGTACGGTGCGAGCCAGAAGCCGATCAGCCCGGCGCCGCAGTAAAGGTCGAGCACGCGCTCCGAGCCGGTCAGGCCCGACCGCTCCGCCACGGTGTCATAGAGCGTTCTAGCGCCGACGCTGTTGGTCTGCAGGAACGAACGCCACGAGAGATCTATCGCGATGTGACCGATCTTCTCGACTATGGTCTCGCGCCCGGCAAGTAGCGTTGTCGATTCCGCGATGGCGGTGTCGCCCTGACGAGCGTTAACGCCGAGCATGAGGCTGGCAACCTGCGGGACAGCGCTCGGGAGACCCTCGGTGAGTTCGTCCAGCCCTTCGACCGCCGGGTCGGCGGCGACAAGAACGACCATGATCTCGCCGGTTGCCGCGGACTCCCGCACGACGAGATGACGCAGCAGCCCCTCGTGCGAGCGCTGGCTGTAGGCCGTCAGGGCGTGCCGAACGGCCCACTCGCGGACCCATGCAACGACGTCGCTCACAACGGGTCCGGCGATCCAGCACCGTTCCAGGTCGAACGTCCAGTCAAACCGGCCGGTGCGATGCAGGCCGAGCATCAGGTCGCCGGAATCTCTGTCGGTGCCGAACGAGAACTCCATCTTGTTGCGGTAGCCGAACTCAGGACCGACCTGCATGGTCGGCAGCACCGTTGGAGCATCCGGCAGATCGACGTTGGCAAAGGCCTGCTCGACCAGCATCCGCTTGTTGTCACGCTGTGGCTCCACGGGCCATTGTTGCCACGTGCAT